>CAZEJZ010000006.1:0-22321 GCA_964512415.1 uncultured Opitutaceae bacterium | reverse complement strand
TCGAGATCAAGTGGGAGAAGAACGAGAAGGGTCAGTTCGTGCCGAAGGAAGTTCCCGGCAGCGAGAAGACGCGTCCGGCGCAGCTGGTGCTGCTCGCCCTTGGTTTCCTCGGACCCGAGCAGGCGCTGCTCAAGGAGCTCAAGCTGGAGTCCGACCCCCGCTCGAACATCAAGGCGGAGCACGAGAAGTACACGACCAACATCAAGGGCGTGTTCGCCGCCGGCGACTGCCGCCGCGGCCAGAGCCTCGTGGTCTGGGCGATCAACGAGGGCCGTGGCGCGGCCCGCGAGTGCGATCGCTACCTGATGGGCACGACGGACCTGCCGTAAGGCGGTCCCGGCAAGAAAGCTCCGATCACCGCCTGTGGCTCCTGAACGCCAGCGATGCCGGCACTGGCGTCGCCAGACGCTTCGTGCCGACCCGGGCTGACGCGGTTCACGCCGGCGGCCGCGAAGGGAAGCATTGAGGGCATTCAGCCCCGGCGACGCACGAAGTAGAAGCCACGAAAGACGGCGGGCCCACTGGGGAGATCCGTGCTCTCAAACTCCGCGCGCAGCTCGTACTTCTCCTCGAAGTGCCGCAGCAAGCCGGTTCGCGAGAGAAGCCATGCCGGATAGCTTGCCACCCCAATCTGTGCCGGGACGTGCTGCACCGTCAGGAGGTCCCGATCACCGGCGATGATCGGATTCCGGTCCAGAACGATGGCCTCCAGATCGAGACCGACGATCTGTTCGAGCAACTGGTGGGGGTGCTCGATCCAGCCCACCACACCGGAGAGCAGCGCGACCGTCGGCTGCGCTGCGCGCACGGCGGACGCGATGTCCGGATGGAACGACAACTCCCCATTCGTGAACTCGCGCTGCCCGGCTTCCACGAACATCGCCTGCTCGACCACGGCCCAACGCACGGGAAAGGCACCCCGCCAAAACGGGCGGTGCTGGAAGTAACTGCTTCCGAGTGAACCTCCAAAATCCAAAACGTTGAGGCGGCCGCCAGCCCGGGCGGCTTCCTGCAGTAGGCAAGCCACCATGGTCCAGACCAGCGCTGGCTCCGGGAAGAGGACGCCATCGCGTTCAAAGGCGGCCCGCCCATCCCGCACCGCGCGAGCGCCCTCAAGCACGCGCTGCAGGATCGCTGCGGAATCATAGCCGGTCGAGGCCGCCCGGGCGTCCCCCCACGACGCGAAGTCTCCCTCGAACCGGACCCGCCGGAAACGTCGTTCCCACAGATCGACCAGCAGCGGGGGAAGAACTCCGCGACCCAGCCTTTTCCACCTTGGCTTCATATCGGCAAGATCGCCTCCCGCGGGGGCACCTCAAGGAGCCGCGCAGGAACAGGACTCGTGCGCCATCGCGGGTTTCCCTCGAAATAGGATCTCAACACCGCACGCGCATCCTGCTCCGTGAATCGTCCGGCGCGCACCTGCCGCCAATCGTAGCACGACCCTTCGCGCACTGTGGCCGCCGGCAGATAGCTCAACGACACCTCCCGATGTCCCAACGCAACCAGCGCACTCAGCCGATGGTTGCCGTCCAGAATCAGAAACGACTCCGTCCCATCCGCCCGGACAAGTTTTCGAGCGACGATGCCCGGCTTCTGCTCGCGATACCCGTGACGTCGGATCGAAAAGATCGAGCGCTCAAGCCAGAAGAATTCCTGCTCAATTCGGAACCATGGGATGCCTTCCTCGCAGAATTGCGTGATGATGTCAGGAAATCCCAGGGGATCCTCAAACCAGCCGTCGTCCACCGGGACGCGCCGCGCCCACGGGTAGTGCCACAGGCCATGCCGGTGCTCGAGGTTGGCGCCAATCGCTTCACCGAAATGACGCGGGCGATAGTGGCGCAGGAACTCCACCAGCCACGCCCGGGCACCGCCACGGTCCGAATCGCGGACCAGCTTGCAGGCGTAGGTCTCATAGGGGTGGGGCTCATCGCGCCCGTACCGAAAGGCTCCGTAGTGCACGCACTGCGCAACCGACACCGTCACACGGCGTCCGAGAAGCGAGAAAGCAAGCTGCAGCCGCCGGGAAATCATCGTCCGTCCTCCTTGCGCAGGAGATAGATGCGCGCGGGCTGGCCGTCATAGTCCATCAAGCGTTCCACCGCCTCCAAGCGCAGCCCGCAGCGGGAAAAGAGGGCGATGAGATCTGCCTCGCGGTGCGGGTAGTTCGTGATGTGAGACCACGGCTTCGGTCCGGCCTTGGGGCGAATCCCCAGACAGGTCCGCAACCGTCGTTTGAAAGCGCGGGCGGCGGCACCCCACCGGCCTCCGAGATCGACCCCGAGGACCTCCAACACGATCTCGCCGCGGCAGACCCGGGCCAGTTCGCACACCACGCGCTCCATCGCGTCGCCCGGAAGTAGGTGCATCAGCCGCCAGCAGATCACGAAGTCGAAGGATTCGTCCGCGCAGTCCAATGCTTCAGCATCACCCTGAGTCACCATCAGGGTCGCGCCCTCCGGAACGCTACGCGCCCGCAGCGCCTTCAGCATGTCCTCCGAGATGTCGATCGCGTGCACCCGGGCGCCCCGAGCCCAGAGAATCTCCAGAAAACGGCCGGTGCCGGCCGGCAAGTCCAGCACCGTCGACCCAGACGGGACGCGGCGAGCCCACGATTCCACCCAAGCCTGCTCACGCTGCCAGATGGGTTCCCCGATGCGATCTCGGTCATAGTTGGCGGCGATCTCACCCCGATAGGCGGTTTTGCCGACATAGTGGGAACGAGGGGTCATGGCCGGAATCCTCCAGGGAGAAGGCTAGACCACGCTTCCCGCGCGGCCAGTCTGATCTTGGGAAACGCCAAAGGCGCGACGAGTGCCATGACCATTTGGGCAAAGCAGAACGAAGCTGCGGCTCCGATGGCTCCGTAGCGCGGTGCCAGCAAGTATACCCCCAAGAGATGGACGGCCGCCCCCGCCGCAAAAAGAGCCGTCGAGTAAAGCTGCCATCCCTCCAAGAGGAACCACTTCCCGCGCACGCCGATCTGCGCCGCGAAGACGTTGGCCCATGCCATCAGCGCCAGCACCACCCCCGCATCCGTGAAGCGCGAGCCAAGCAGCAGCCGCGTGATCCACGGCGCCAGCACGCTGACTGCCAGCGCCACTGCGATCGCGACCCATGTAATGCGCCGGAGGAACATCCTCCGCGCGGCTACAAAACAGTCCCCTCCGGTCGCATGCGCGGCAACGAACCGTGGAAAGTAGGAGAGAATCAGCACGTAAGTCGCCAGCTGTGTAGCCTCGCCAAGCCGGGCCGCCGCCGCGTAGTTCCCCAGAAGGGTCGTCCCAGCCACCGTCTGCAGCAGCAATTGATCCAGTCGCAGATAAAGAGCCATCGCGATACCCCCGGCCATCAGGGGCCACGCGGACCGGAGCAGGAGCACCGCCTCGCCCCGATCCCCGTCCCGCCAGGGCCGGATCCTCGCTCCTCCGGAAGCCCGGTGCGCGAACACCAGACCACCGCCAGTCGCAAGCGCTTCGACGACAAAGGCGAGGGCAAACCAGCCCACCGTTGCACCCTCAGCTACCAGCCACAGCCGGAAACCGTTGGCGATGATACTGGAACCCATTCTGGAGAGGACGGCCGGCCTAGAGGCAATGCGGCTCTGAAAGAGCCAATCCATCACCATGAACGGCTGACCGAGCAGCACGAACACCGTGACCACCGCGAGCGGTCGCGCCGGATGCGAACCATCGAGCAAACCAATCCCGACCATCGCCAAGCCGATACTCGCCAAGGTGGCGATGCCCAGCAGCGATAACGCCGTGGCGAGGATCCGATCCCGTTCCGCCGGCCGTCGCACCAATTCCTGCACCACCACAAAGTCCAAACCCAAGCTGGCAAACGGGAGAAACAAGGCGGGAATCGCGGCCGAAAAGCTGAGGAGTCCATACCCATCGGGACCGAGATGCCGCGCCACCGCGCTGAAGGCCGTCAGGGAAAGCACGGCCCGCACACCGTGATCAAGATAGAGCCAGCCCGCATTCGCCATGACCCGACCGCCAGTGTCTCCCATCCATCGGCTGAATCGTCCCCTGATGCCGTCGGAAGCGGAACGGTCGCCGGTAGAGAGCTGCATGGCAGAGAATTCGACGGTGCGGGGCAGACCAAGGGGGGTCAATGCTGGCCCGCAGCACCAGGCGGTGAATACAACGTCCGACTCGGCCGTCTGCGCCGCTGGGTACAGCAGCAGCGCTCGAATCGACACCCCCCTCCTTCAACCGTGTCGCAGCACCCCCTGCGTTTGCTTCGCCCATCGCCGTGCGCCCGCAATTTCCTCTCGACCACAAGGGGCCCGGCCGCCGGCGGCACGACCCTTGAGATGCCTCGGCCGGGTTGCCTTGCTTCCGAATTCACATTGTCCGACTTTGCCTTCACAGACCCTTACCGGAAGGCTCCGGCGAGATGAATCACTACTGCACCTACTTCGACCGCGGCTTCCTCGTGCCGGGGGTGGCGCTGTGGCGTTCCGTCGCACGCCATGATCCGGACGCGGCCCTCTGGGTGCTGGCGCTGGATGACGAAACGGCGGACGCGCTGCGCGCGCTCGGCGACACCTTTCTCCGCGTGGTGCCGTTGGCGGAACTGGAAGCGGCGGATCCGGAACTGCTCGCCGTCCGAGGCCAGCGGTCCTGGCCCGAGTACCTGTTCACGCTCTCGCCCTGCTGGCCAAGGTGGATCCTCGCCACCCAACGCTACATCCGCCGCGTGACCTACCTCGACGCGGATCTGGCCTGCTTCAGCCGGCCCACCGGGATGTTCACCGCCATGGAGGCTGCGGGCGCCAGCGTCATGATCACGGCTCACCGCTTTCCGTCGTGGCTCAAGCACTACGAACGGCACGGGCGGTTCAACGTGGGCGTCCTCAGCTTCGCGAACGATGAGACGGCGCAACAGACGCTCGAGGAATGGCGCGCCGCATGCCTCGAGTGGTGCCACGATCGCGTGGACGGAGAGCGCTACGCCGACCAGGGTTACCTGAATGCGTGGCCGGAGAGACTGGGGAAGCGCCTGCTCGTGCTCGATGATCCCGGAGTGAACGCCGCGCCGTGGAACTGGGCGGGCTCCACCTATCACATCCCGCACTCGAAGAGTGCCCCGCTGGAGGTGGACGGACGGCCGCTGGTCTTCTTCCACTTCGCGCGCTTTCGTCCGCGGGCCGGCACGTGGCTGTGGGAATCGGGACAGCTCGATTATGGGATCATGCCGGAGCGCCTGCGGTCGACGCTCTACGGTGCGTACTGGTGGATGCTGGTCGCGGCGCAGGCGGAGTTGCGCTCGGTGCGACCCAGCGGCGAATTCGCGCTGCGCTCGGCCCGGCTGGGCCGCTCCGCGTGGCGCAGCCTGCCCCTGCGCCTCATCTTCGGCGGAACCTGGCTTCGCCTCGGGGGCCACTTCCTGAATCTCCGCGGAGGATTGGGCCGGTACTCCGGCCGGGTGCTGGCGTGTCTCCGCGGCTGGCGGGGGAGAAGCGGTTGATCCGCACCCACCCGGGCCACCCCACCGCCCGCAATCGCGCGGCTCGCGGCACGTCACCTTACCACGGGAATTTCCTTGGAAGCACCGGGGGGGAGGGGGTTGAGTGACGCCATGCCCCAGACCACCCCTTCCCCAGTGTCGGCGCCACGCGCCGACGCTCCCTCGTCCGGCCGGCTTCCCTCGCTGGTCGCCATCGTCACCGGCGGCGGCTCGGGATTCGGCGAGGCCATCGCCCACACGTTCGTGCGCGAGGGTGCCAAGGTCGTGATCGCCGACCGCAACGCCGCCGCCGCCGAGCGCGTCGCCCACGCCCTCCGCACCTCGGGCGGCGAGGCCCTCGCGGTCGCGATGGATGTGACCGTCTCGGCCGACTTCGCCCGCCTCGTCAGCGAGACGCTCACCCGCTTCGGCCGCATCGACGTGATGGTCAACAACGCCGGCATCAGCCACGCCAACCAGCCGATGCTCTCCGTCTCCGAGCCCGAGTTCGACCGCCTCTACCAGGTCAACGTCAAGAGCATCTACCTCTCCGCCATCCACTGCGTGCCGGTCTTCCGTCGGCAGGGCGGCGGCTCCTTCATCAACATCGGCTCGACCGCCGGCGTGCGACCGCGCCCCGGCCTGTCCTGGTACAACGGCACCAAGGGTGCGGTCGTCCTGCTGACCAAGTCCCTCGCGGTCGAGCTCGCGCCCGACAAGATCCGCGCCAACTGCATCAACCCGGTCATCGCCGAGACCCCGCTGCTCACCACCTTCATGGGCGTTCCCGACACACCGGAGAACCGCGCGCGCTTCCTCGCCACCATTCCGCTCGGCCGCCTCTGCCAGCCAACCGATGTCGCCAACGCGGCGCTCTTCTTCGCCGATCCCGCCTCGTCCTTCGTGACCGGATCCTGCCTCGAAGTGGATGGCGGACGGTGTATTTGATTTGCCACTACGCCACGCCGGCCCGCCTCCGGAGAAAACCAAACGCCCCGCTGGCCGATCCCCTCGCGGGCTCCGCGCCCTCGCCCGACCCTTCCTCACCCCGCCGGCCTGCGTCCGACCACCATGAGCTTTGCCCTGCCTGACTCGTTTCCCCTGTACGTCGCCAACCGGCCCGAATCGCCCAACCGGGATCTCGCGGTGGTGGACAAGTTCACGGGCCAGACGGCGACCCGGGTGGCGCTGGCCGACCCGGCGACCATCGACCGCGCGATCGCCGCCGCGGTCGCGGCGGAAGGCCCGATGCGCCGCCTGACCCCGGATGTGCGGAAGTCCGTGCTCGATCACTGCGTCGCGCGCTTCACCGCGCGCGCCGAAGAGCTGGCGTGGGCTCTCTGCATCGAGGCGGGGAAGCCGATCCGCGACAGCCGGGGCGAGGTCACGCGACTGATCGACACCTTCAGCATCGCCGCGCAGGAGTCGGTCCGGATCGGCGGGGAAGTGATGAACTTGGAGATTTCGCCGCGCACGCGCGGCTACCGCGGTTCCTTCCGCCGCGTGCCGATTGGGACCTGCTCGCTGATCTCGCCCTTCAATTTCCCGCTCAACCTCGCCGCCCACAAGATCGCTCCCGCCATCGCCGCCGGCTGCCCGTTCGTGCTCAAACCGGCCAGCCGCACACCCATCGGTGCCCTGCTCATCGGAGAAGTGCTGGCGGAGACCGCCCTGCCGCCCGGCGCCTTCTCGATCCTGCCCTGCCACCGCGAGGGCGCCGATCTCTTCACGACGGACGAACGCTTCAAGCTGCTCAGCTTCACCGGATCCCCCGACGTCGGCTGGGCGCTGAAGGCCCGCGCCGGCAAGAAGAAGGTCGTCCTCGAACTCGGCGGGAACGCCGCCTGCATCGTGGAGCCGGACTGGGCCGACCTCGACGACGCGGTGCGCCGCATCACCTTCGGAGCATTCTTCCAGTCCGGCCAAAGCTGCATCAGCGTGCAGCGCATCCTGATCCATGAATCGATCTATGCGACGGTGCGGGACCGCTTGGTGCGGAGTGCGTCGGCGCTGGTCGCCGGGGATCCGAAGCGCGAGGAAACCTTCGTCGGACCGATGATCGCGGAGGCGGAGGCGCAGCGCCTCGAGTCGTGGATCGAAGCCGCGCGGCAGGCCGGGGCGCGCATCCTCTGCGGCGGACGCCGGCATGGCGCGGTGTTGGAAGCCACTCTGCTGGAGAACGTGCCGGCAAGCCTGCCGATCTGCGCGCAGGAGGCCTTCGGCCCGGTGGCGGTCCTGACGCCCTATGCCACCTTCGACGACGCGCTGGCGCTGGCGAATGCGAGCACCTTCGGCCTCCAGGCCGGGATCTTCACCCGCGACCTGTACAAGGTCCAACAGGCTTGGGATGAGCTGGAGGTCGGCGGCGTAGTGGTCGGGGACGTACCCTCATTCCGGGCAGACAACCAGCCGTACGGCGGTATCAAGGACAGCGGGCTTGGCCGGGAAGGAGTGCGCTTCGCGATCGAGGACATGACGGAGATCCGCTCGCTCGTCGTCCGGACTCCGCCCGCCCGGGCCTGATTCGAGCCCCCGGCTTGACCCGAAGCGGCTCCTGATTATCGGTTTCCGACATGCCCCCCGAATTCCTCAATGAACGCGCCGCGCTGTACGTGGCGGGCGCGATGACCGTTGCCGAACGGGAGGCCTTTGAACTGGTGCTCGAGTTTCACGAAGGCGCGCGCGCCGAAGTGGCGCGGCTTCAGGCCATCGGAGCCGAACTCGTGCTGTCCCAAGCTCCGCTGGCCGTTGAGCCGCCGGCGCCCCTGCGCGAACGCATCCTCCAGAGCATCGGGACGGCTGCGTGCCCTCCGCCGCCGGATGCGGTGGTGGTGACCTGTCCGGAAGGCCGCGTGGAGTGGGTGAATGAATCGTTCACCGGCATGTGCGGCTACTCGCTCTCCGACCTGCGCGGCCGCAAGCCCGGGGAACTCCTGCAGGGACCCGCAACCGATCGCGCAGCGGTGGCGCGCATGCGCACCGCCTTGCGCGAGTGCCAACCCTGCCGCGAGACCCTCTCCAATTACGCCAAGGACGGCAGCGTCTACCAAGTCGACGTCGCCATCACTCCGATCGTGGACGACGAAGGCGCGCCGCGCTGGTTCGTGGCCCGTGAGCGTCGCCTGGCGACGCATTGATCTGGCACCGCCCGAGCCACCGCCCGGACGCCGATGCCGTCGAAGCCCATCCCCGGTTCCACGGGCGAGGTCCTCACCTCGCTCCCGTCGCCCTACCTCCCGGATCCCGCGACTGGGCTGCTCTATTTTCCGCGCTTCCTCGCAAAGTGTCGCTACGTGAAGGAGCACGGAGCTCTCCCCGCGAGCTACGCGAAGAACTACAAGCGCGGCCTCGACCGCTTTCTCTGTCAGCATCTCGGCATCGAACCGGCGGCGGTGGAAGCGGCGGTGTTCGCGGCGGCGGATGACGCCGATCTCGCGCGCCGCCTCCGCGAGATCCTCCCGGCGGACCCGCGAGCGCATCGCTGGAATCGCGAGCTCTGCCAGAAGGGAATGACCACCGCGGGACAGGAATTTCTTGCGACGGCACTCAAGGCGATGGGCTGTGAAGACCGCATCGGTGAGATCCGCAGTGTCCCGGACCTGATGGACTTCGACGAAGGCCGGATCGAATAGCGCCCACCAGACCGGTCGCTGACACGGTTGCACCGAGGCAGCGGCACCCGTACGGCGTGGCGCGATCTCAATCGCACCATCAATCGGCGACGTCGCGATTCCGGCCAGACCCAGCACCCGAGCCGCACAGAGCGGCGACGGGCCGTCAGTTATTCCCGCCCACGCCGACCTCGAACGGGAGATGCTTCTCCTTCTTCGCACCCGCACCCACGAGCTCGAATTCCTCTTCCTCTTCGGGAGGCAGCTCATCCAGCGGCGCGAACCGTTCGGACGTGAACCCCAGTTCCTGCTTTCCCTGGTGAAACGGGTCCGGCGGATTCTTCAGCTCCTCAAGCAGCAGCCCGACCGTTGCGGTGTCGCCCCCCTTCACGATCTTCTCGCGGCCGAGGAACACCTCGCGGATCGTGTACGTGTCTCCCTTGACCGGCAGTTGCTGGTAGAGCGCGCGGATGAACGCGGGGAAGGTGTCATTCACGCAGACGACTTTCTGGCCTTTGACCATGGGGAGTAAGGAAACGAAGCCGGAGCGTACGGTGGCCAAACCCAGCCGTCACGCCGAGACTTCCTCCGATTATTCCAATCCGAACGGCGCGGCGCGGTCCTGGTCGCGCACGCGCACCCGGATGGCCGCGAGGCTCTCGCGGACGAGGCTGCCCATGGAGCCGCAGTCGAGGAATTCCGGCCAGTCGTAATGCACGGCGAGGGAGTCGCGCAGCATCTCGAGGTTCTCGGGCGGGGAGAGCGGATCGGCCGACATCACGCGGAGCAGGAAGCTCAGTCGCTCCTCGGTGACCGCGGCGCGCTGCAGCATCAGCACCTGTTCCTCGCGCTGGTACTGGCGGGCGGTCTCGAGGTTCAGGTGGTGGACGCAGAACAGCGCGAGCGGCTGGTTCTCGCGGAAGAACTGCGGACGGTAGAAGTTCATGCGGCCCTCGTAGCTCTGCTGGTCGAAGTCCATCGCGCGGATGCGCACCTGGGCGCCCTCGAAGTCGGGCGTGACCACGAAGACGAAGTTGTAGCTGCGCATATCGCCCAGCAGCCGCACGAAGCAGCGCTCGTTGAACTTCACCAATTCCTTGGCGATGCGGATGGGACGCAGCTCCGGACTGTCCAGCCAGCGCTGGATGAAGACATCCCCCGGCAGACCCGCGATGTGCTCCTCGACCAGCGTCGGGCCGTGGGTGAGGTAGTTCAAGCGGTTCGGCGACAGCACGTGCTCGAGCTCGAGACCGTAGACCCGCGAGGCATCGGCGCGCTTGATGTAGTAGTAGTCGGCGTTGTCGTTGAATGAATTGACGATCCGGATACGAAACGGCGCCGAATTGCCGAACGAGCAGAAGTCGACGCGGTCGACGTACAGGTGGCGCATGACGGAGAGATCGCCGTCGACGCGGATGAGGGCGTAGATCTGCTTGAGATCCTCGTTGAGGGAATCCATTTCGAGGCGGTCGTAGACGACCGTCTCCCAGAGCGTCGGCTTCCCCGTGGCGTCCATCAGCGGAGCGGCTTCGGTGAAGTGGCGCAGCCGGTCGTAGGTGACCGGCAGGGCACGCTCGCGCCGGTAGCGCTGCAGGTAGCTGCGCAGGCCCTCGCTGATGGGGAAACTCGGCTTCTTCAGCTGTGGCCGCAACCGATCCATGGGATCATGCTGGCCGGACGGACGGGGGATGGCAACGCCTCAACGGAGGACGCGGCGCTAGTAGCGCGACGGCACGCCGAAATAGTTCAACAGCCAGACTTCCTTCCAGACACGGTAGCGGCCCTCGTGGGAGATCTTCCCGTTCTCCTCACGTTCGGCGTGCGGCAGGAGGAACCCGAGTTCGGTGTTGATCCGCTCGACCTCGCGTTGCTGCTGATTGAGATCGCCGAGAGGTTCGAGGTCCCACGGAGCGAGCGGCGCCTGGGTGGCGCGCACGCGTTGCTCGTGACGTTGGAGCAGGCGGGCGGCCGAGCGCGTCCACGGATGGCGTTCAACGAACCAATTCTCCGGATAGAAGCCGCCGAACGGCAGGAACAAATTGTCGGTGACGATCCGGTCCCCCTCGGTCGTCTGCGACGAGAAGGTGTGACAGACCGTGATCCCGCCGCCGGGCTGGGGCAGGAACGTGATCTGCACGCGCAGCGTGCCGGGGGCGTCCTGATAGACGGAGGTGCGCAGGTAGACGCCTGCCCCGACCTCGGCCTTGAGTGACTGGAGGGGCCGGAAACCCTGCTGCCGAAGCCACTCGCGCAGCTTGAGCAGGCGCGGGTGGGTGGGCCACTCCTCGCCGCTGGAATTGACCGCAAAGCGCGGGAAGAGCGGCATGGGACTCACGCTCAGGGCGTGGATTTCCAGCCAACGGTAACCGGTCTCAACGAGGAAGTAGATCAGGACGAACCCGATGAGCAGCACCCAGAACGGTCGATCGATGAGCTGGAACTGCGTGCAGACGGACGCGGCGCCCACGCTGAAGATGAGCCAGCGCAGCCAGCGATTGAAGATCGCGACGACTGGTGAAGCCAGCCGCTGGTTGAGCTGGGTCAGGATCAACGACGCCACGATGGCGCCGAAAAGGACGTAGGCCTCAAGCATGGTTGGAGGCGCCGCCGGCCGCCGCCTGGAGCAAGCGATCAGCTCAAACGGACCGGCATGATGACGCAGATGAAATTCTCGAGCGTCTTGAAGACGCCCGGACTCACCTCGTCCTTCACCTCGAAGAAGACCTCGTCCTTGGTGAGGGCCTTCAACGGATCCATCAGGAAGCTTGGATTGAAGGCAGCCTGCAGCTCCGGTCCGCTGTAGGAAATCGCCATCGATTCATGCGCCTCGCCGAAGTCCGGACTCTGCGCCGTGATCTCAAGAAGATTGCTGCTTAGCTTCAGCTTCACGGAGTTTGCCTTCTCGCTCGTGACGAGCGCGGCGCGGTGGATGCACTGCAGCAGGAGCTCGCGCTCAAGCTTGATCCGCTGGTGCGTCTCCTTCGGGATCACCTGCTGGTAGTTCGGGTAGTTGCCCTCCACGACCTTCGAGTAGAGGTAGATCGAGTCGATCAGGCCACTGGAGTCCTTGTCGGTTCCGATCTGGAACGAGCAACGGCGGTCGCTGAAGTCGATCTTCACCTTCTCGCCCTTGTCGAGCATGCGGAGAAGCTCGGAAACGGTCTTGGCGGGCAGGATGATCGCACCGGCACTCGTCGCCGGGATCTCCATTTCCTTCGCGATGAGGGCCAGACGGCGGCCATCGGTGGCCACAAGGGAGAACTTCCCATCGCGGAAGGCGAAGTAGACGCCGTTGAGGATGTACCGCGTCTCATCGCTGCTCTGCGCGTACGAGACACTCTTGAGCATCGAAACCAGCTCCGGCTGGTCGAGGGTGAACGACTTCTCGTCGCCGAACTCCGGCAGCGGCGGGAACTCCTCCTTGCCGATACCCATGATGCGGAAATTCGAGCCACCCGAGGCCAGCTTCACCTGGTGGTTCGGCGAGGCATCGAAGGAGACATCCAAGTTCGGCAGCTCGCGCACGATCGTCGCCAGGCGCTTCACCGGCAGCGTCACCGCTCCCCCCTCCTTCACCTCCGCCTTGATCCGGCAGCGGATGCCGAGGTCGAGGTTGGTGGTGGTCAACGAGATGAAGTCCTTTTCAGCCTCGATCAACACGTTGCTCAGGATGGGCATCGTGGTCTTGGAGCCAACGACGTTCAGGACTTGAGCCAAGCCGTTGCTGAAATGATCGCGGTTGATCTTGAATTTCATGGGGCGCGAGGCACGGGGTGCCGAGTCGTTAACAAAGTCTAAGTGATACCTTATTCAATAAGTAATTAACAGCAGTCTTATTATGGGGCCCGGAAAGGACCAACAACCCGCCGCTCCCGGTCCCGCGCTCCTCTGGGGAAGCCCACATGACGGCAGCGCGGGTCATCGTGAAGAACGTACCGGAAAGTCCCGAGGAAGTACCCGGTTCTTCACCGGCTCGAAATTGTGCGCGAGGGGCCGACAGGTTCTTCACAAGGTATTCGTTCTCTTCTTCAAGCGGTCGGTGGCTTCGCCGCCAGCCAGCTGCGCCGGAGTTGCCGCACAAGGCCAAAACCAATGTAGCCGAGGGTCACCACGAGGAGGCCCACTTCCTTGAAGACGATGACCGCCGCGGCACAGAACAGCAGCGTCACGAAGCGGGTCAGCCGCGTCGTGGTCTGCATGTCCACCTGTTTGCCACTGGGATAGCGGACGGTGCTAACCATCAGGATGGCAATGACGGCCAGGAGAACCGGCAGAACCAACGCCCAGCGATGCAGCGAGCGATCCTGCTCGGCCATGCTCAGGAGGAAGAGCACAAGGCTCGCCACGGTGATGGCAGCGGCTGGAACCGGAAGCCCGACGAAATCCTTGTTGGTCTCGGTCTTCGCCCGGGCCAGCAGGGGGTTGGTGATGACGTTGAACCGGGCCAGACGAACGGCCGCGCACAGGAGGTAGATGAACGCGAACACCCAGCCAATTTCCCGGAAGACGGGATAGCCCTGAGTCGGCGAGAGAATCAGGAAAAACACCATCAACGCCGGCGCGATCCCGAAGGAAACCACGTCCGCCAGGGAGTCGAATTCCGCGCCGAAAAGCGATTCGCGACCACCCATGCGCGCAAGGCGGCCGTCCAGCATATCGAACGCCGCCGCCCCGAAGATCAGCCAAATCGCCTGCTTGTAGAGGTCGATCACGGACCCGGTGATCACCGCGGCCTGCTTCATCTCGTAGTTCGCTTGGATGCAGCGGATCACCGACGTGAAGCCACAAAAGAGGTTTCCCGCCGTCATGAGGTTCGGGAGGAAGTAGATCCGGCTCGCCGCCGTCACCGAGTACGGGTTTTCCCGGTCCTCAGCGCCCGTCGGCACCACTTCGTTCGGGTCAGACTCGTCGTCCTGGTCTGTGCGTACTGGGTCAGCCATGGGAGGGATCTCGCGGTTTATCCCGCTTTCTTGGTCAGGGATTCCAAGTACTTCCAGAACTTGGAGTGCTGCTCCACCAACTGCGTCTCCGTCACGGGCAGCTTATTTCGCAACAGGAAGTCCTCCAAAGAATTACGGTGGAGAATGTATCGCACGAACAGAGTGGTGCCCTGGATGTCGAAGTAGAATCGGTGGTCGCCGGACCGGAGGCGGTACAGGGTCTCGCCGCCGCGATGAAAACGGCCGAGCGGTTCGCGGGGTTTCTCGAGGTCGTTTGCCTTGATGCCGCTGATCGGCTCGACGGCTTCCAGCTGAGCCAGCTTGTCGAGCTTGTTCAGTTCGCTGATCGCCTGCTCGGAAAAGGTGACCTGGAACATGGTGGAGGGACGCGGGGGAGCTTTTGCAAATTGCCGGTGGCGGCAACGCTTTCTTTTCCGGTGGTCCCGGTCAGCGCCGGGTGGTGCGCTGCCGCACCGCCTCGAAGAGCGTGATGATGGTCGCCATCGCGACGTTGAGGGAGTCGGCCTGCCCCGCCATCGGGATGCGCACGGGCAGGTCGGCGTGCTTCAGCCAAAACTCGCTCAGGCCGTACTGTTCACTGCCCATCACCACGGCCAACGGACCGGTGAGGTCGGCGTCGGTGTACAGGGTCGTGGCTGCCGGCGTGGTGGCGATGCTGCGGATGCCCCGGCCGCGGAGCCAGGCCTGGACCTCCTCGCTGGAGGCGACGACGCAGGGCACGGAGAACAGGACGCCGGTGGAGGCTCGGACGACGTTGGGGTTGAAGAGATCGGTGATCGGGTCGCAGACGATCAGGGCGTCGCACCCGGCCGCATCCGCGCTGCGCAGGATCGTGCCGAGGTTGCCGGGCTTTTCGATCGATTCAACGACGAGCAGGAATGGGACGGCGGGCAGCGCGAGCTCGGCGAGGGAACGCCGCCACTGCGGCGCGACTGCGAGCAGGCCATCGGGCCGCTCGCGGTAGGCGACCTTGGCGAAGGCGTCCTTGGAAAGCTCGAAGAGTGCCGCCCCGCGCCGCCTCGCCTCCTCCAGCAGCGCGGGCTCGTTCTCGCCGAGAAACCAGTCCCGCGAAAAGTAGACCTCCTGCAAGGCGACGCCTTTCTCAAGTGCGCGACGGATCTCGCGGTAGCCCTCGACCAGGAACACGCCGGCCTCGTCGCGCGGCCGGCGGTCGCGCAGCCGCACGAGCTGCTTCACGCGCGGGTTCTGCAGGCTGGAGATCTTCTCGGCGGTCAGGTCCACAAGCGCCCATCCTGACGTTTCCCCTCGCTGTGGCCAGCCTGCTTCGCGGCGAGCCGCGGCGGCCGGCGGAGCGCAGCCGCCGGGTGCCTGACCCCTCGCGGATTTGGCGTTGTGAATTCCGTCCGGGGTCGGAACGTGGAGCCGTGGGCAAGAAGAAGCCGCGATTCAACGACCTGCCGTTCTCCTATCACGAGGAGATCGAGCTGGAGATCAGCACGCTGACCAACCTCGGCTCCGGGTTGGGCCGCTTCTCGCGCCCGGGCCCCGAGGGGCGGGCGATCGACAACTGGGTGGTCATGGTCCCTTTCACCCTCCCCGGCGAACGGGTGCGGGCCCGCGTGTTCCGCAATCATCGCAATTTCTCCGAGGCGGACCTGCGGGAGGTCCTGGTGGCCTCACCGGACCGCGTGACGGCGCCGTGCCCGCTTTACGGACGCTGCGGCGGATGCCAGTACCAGCATCTTGGCTATCCCGCCCAGCTGGAATGGAAGCGACGACAGGTCGCCGAGCTGCTCGAGCACATGGCCGGGCTCTCGTTCCCGGTGGCGCCGGTGCAGGGCTCGCCGCGCGAGTGGGGTTACCGCTCCAAGATCACGCCGCACTTCGCCGCGCCGCGCGATCCGGCCGTGCCGCCAGCGATCGGCTTCCTCCGTCAGGGCACGCGCTTCGACATTCTCGATGTCCCGCGCTGCGCCATCGCCACCGACGCCATCAACGCGCGCCTGGGGTCGCTGCGTGAGGAGGTGCGCGCCCGGGCCGCCGCGGGCGGCTACCAGCGCGGCGCGACGCTGCTGCTGCGCGACGCGTCGGGTGAGGTGACGACGGATTTCGATGCCGCGGTCGTCGAGACGGTCGGAAACCTCCGCCTGCACTTCCTCGCCCGCGACTTCTTCCAGAACAACCCGTTCATCCTGCCCGCCTTCACGTCGTACGTCCGCGAGCAGGCGGCGGCGAGCGGGGCGCGTTATCTCGTCGACGCCTACTGCGGCAGCGGCCTCTTTGCGCTCACCGCCGCGCCGGCGTTCGTCGAGGTGACGGGGATCGAGATCAGCGAGAGCAGCGTGGCCTTCGCGCGGCAGAACGCCGCCGCCAACGGCATCACCAACGCGCGCTTCGAGGCCGGCGACGCCGCGCGCATTTTCGCCGGGCTCCGTCATCCTGCCCTGGATACGGTGGTCGTGATCGATCCGCCGCGGAAAGGGTGTGATGAGACGTTCCTGACACAGCTCTTCGGTTTCGGTCCACGCGCCGTGGTTTACGTGTCGTGCGATCCCGCGACCCAGATGCGCGACCTGAGGCACTTTCTCGAAGCGGGCTATGTCGTGCGCGCGGTGCAGCCCTTCGATCTCTTTCCCCAGACCCGGCACCTCGAGTGCATCATCACGCTGGAGCGTGATGCCGCGGCGGCTCAGCTCGCGAAGGCCACCGTCGGCCTGACGCGGAGCCCGGCTCCGATGGCCAGCGTGACGGAGGTTGCGAGCCCAAGTCCGTCTTCTGGTTTGTTTTCGCTTCCGCCAGAAACCACCCATGAATCCAGTGACGTGTGAATGGATTTCGCTGCAGGCACCTGATTCCTGGCGGCTGGCGTGTGGCGGGGACCGAATCCGTTTCCCGGAGCTGGAGCGCGGACCCGCTGGCCGCGCGAACCGCCTGCTCGGGACCGCGCGGGCGGACCGCCGGGTGGATGGGGGCGGATGCGCGAGGAGGTGGAACGGTGGACTGGTGCGGACGGCTTTGGGGACGTTGGCGCTCGTCGTGATCGCGGTGGCTTTGGCAAGTGCGATGGGTGCGGCGGCTGCGGTGGCGGCGCCGGCGAATCCGGCTGGTCCAGCTGATCGCGCCGCTCGGTCGAAGCCAGTACCTCCGGGCCGTGCCGCGGCGGATTCGGCCGAGAGTACGGCGGATGCGGCGTCAGCCACGCCGCGATCCGCGACCGCCCTGCCGATTGGGTCGTCCGACTACGAATTCGCCAACGGTGCCGAGCCGATCCGGGTCTTTGCGTACAAGCCGGCGACCTACCGGGATGGGCCGTTGATCGTGGTGTTTCACGGTGTGGCGCGGAACGCGGAGGACTACCGCAACTTCGCGATCAACCTCGCGGAACGCGCGCGGGCGCTCGTGGTGACGCCGCTCTTTGATCGCGAACGCTTCCCGCTGGAGCGCTACCAGCGCGGCGGTATCACGCAAGGGGGGAAGCCCCAACCCCGGGACGCGTGGACCTACGCGGTGGTGCCCCGACTCGTTGCGGATGTTCGGGCGAAGGAAGGACGACCGGAGCTGCCGTACTACTATCTGGGCCACTCCGCGGGAGGGCAGTTCCTTGTCCGGCTCGCGGCCTTTCTCCCGGAGGGGCCGAAGCGCATCATCGCGGCGAATCCCGGCTCGCACCTCTTCCCGACGCGCGACGCGGAATTCGGTTACGGCTTCGGCGGTTTGCCGTCGGAGTGGAGTGACGACGCGAGCCTGCGGCGGTACCTGGCCGCGCCGCTGACGCTGTACCTCGGCACGGCGGACACAGATCCCAATTCTCGGAACCTCGATCGCAGCGCGGCGGCGCTGCGGCAGGGGGCGAGCCGCTACGAGCGCGGCCGCGCGTGCTTCGCGTTCGCGCAGGCGCTCGCGGCGGAGCGCGGGTGGACTTTCGGCTGGCGCCTCGTGGAAGCCGACGGCGTGGGTCACGATGCGGCGATGATGTTCGCCGCGCCGGAGGCGATGGACGCCGTGTTCGCGAAGCCGGGGCGATAAGTCTTTCCGTTCGGCCGTCTCTGCCCACCTCCCGCGCGATCGCTGCCACCCAAGAACCTCCGCGTCATCGCTGCCGAATCCGATTCCCTTCAGCGTTCCCACCATGAGCCAAATCCGAGCCCGGCGGGAGACCGCCAGTCACACCCTGAGCCGCCGCCGTTTTCTCGGCCGACTGGGAGCGGCCGCGGCGCTCGCTCCTCTCATCCTACCGGTCCGGGCCCGCGGCACCGTGGCCCCGAGCAATCGCATCAATCTCGCGTTCATCGGCACCGGCCGGCAGGTGGCCTACGCCAACCTGCCGATGTTCCTCGCCTCGGCCGAGGTGCAGGTCGTGGCGGTGTGCGACGTCGACCGCTGGCGCGCCGAGCAGGCCCGGCAGCGGGTCGAGGCCGCCTACGCGCACGCCGCTCCGAGCGGCACCTACCGGGGCTGCGCGGTGTATGAGGATTTCCGCGACGTGCTCGCCCGTACCGACATCGACGCGGTCATGATCTCGACGCCCGATCACTGGCACGCCGCCATGGCGGTCGCCGCCGCCCGCGCCGGCAAGGACGTCGCCCTCGAGAAGCCCATTTCTCTCTCGGTTGCTCAGGGCCGGGCGATCACGAACGCGATGGCGCAGCACGGTCGCGTCTTCCGCACCGACACCGAGGTCCGCAGTCAGCCGTACTTTCACCGTCTCTGCCAGATCGTGCGCAACGGACGCATCGGCCAGGTGCGCCGGCTCGTCGTCACCGTGCCGCGGAGTCCGGAGCCGATCCCGGGGTTTCCGGCGCCGATGCCGGTGCCCGCCGACCTCGACTACGAACTGTGGCAGGGACCGGCTCCCGAGCGGCCCTACACCCAGGCGCGGGTGCACCATCCGCGCGGTGGGCTCGCCTACATCGCGGCGGAGAGCCCCGGCTGGTTCCAGATCTCCGACTACAACCTCGGCAACATCAACAACTGGGGCGGCCACATGCTCGACATCGCACAATGGGCGCTGGGCACCGAACGCACGGGCCCGGTCGAGGTCTCCGGCCGCGCCGAGTTCCCCACCGACTCGCTCTGGGACGTGCCGCGCAACTTCGTCGTCCGCTACCGCTACGCCAACGGCGTCGAGATCGACTACACCGACTCTGACCGCGCCTCGGTCCGTGTCGAAGGCAGCGAGGGATGGATCGAGAACACCTGGTTCCGGTCCGACGGCTTCAAGGCCCATGACCCGGCGCTCCTGAAGTGGAAGCCCGGGCCGGGTGATCTCGCGCTGCCGCTGGCCGACGAGAAGGACGACTTCATCGCCTGCGTGAAGTCCCGCCGTGAGACCATCATCCCGGCCGAGGTCGGGCACCGCGCCGCCTCGATGGCGCAGATCGCGTACATCGCCGCCCGCCTCGACACGACGCTCCGGTGGGATCCGGTGACCGAAACCTTCCCCGGCCGCCCCGACGCCAACGCCCTCCTGACCCGCCCCGCCCGCGCCCCCTGGGCCGTCTGAACGCGGCTCTGAGTCCGGCGGGTGCCCGCGCGGACGCCCGCCCGCGCCGGCGGCGCAACCGTGGCGGAACACCGCGGCATCCGGACGCGCAGCGGCCGCTCGGGCTCGGACGAGGCAATGAGGCCGGAATGCGCCCAAGCCCTATTCTGGGCCATCAAACCGGTGGACTCGCGCGCTTTGCTAACATCCGCTACGACTTCCGGAGTGCCTACGGCGGCTAATATTCGGCCGACGGCTTGACCTCGAATATTAGCTAAGCTTAGTCTAGTCGAGGCGCTATGAAGACGATTAGGGTCAACATGCATCAGGCGAAGACGTCGCTTTCCCAACTGGTTCAAGCAGTTGAGGAGCGAGGAGAGACGGTGGTGGTCTGTCGGAACGGCCGTCCGGTTGCCCGCCTGGTCCCCCACACGGGCGAGTTACGGGACCATTTTCGGCGTGACCCGCGCCTTGCTGGCGTGCTGCTGGAAGACCCGACCGCTCCCTTGCCGCCTGAGGCTTGGCCCGACGTACGATGATCCTGCTGGATACCTGCACCCTTCTCTGGCTTGCCATCGAACCGACGCGCCTGAGCGGCGCCGCCCGCGAGGCCATCGTTGGCGCGGGCGAGGACGTGTTTGTCTCGGCCTTCTCCGCTTGGGAAATCGCTTGGAAGCGCCGCAACGGTGGTCTGCGCCTCGACCTCGAGCCGGAGCGTTGGTTTCCACTCGCGCTTGAGATCCATGCGCTCCGGGAAGTGCCCCTGAGCGGCGCCATCGCGCTCCGCATGGCCGCCTTGCCGGAGATTCATCGCGATCCCGCCGATCGGTTCCTGATCGCCACGGCCCAGGAGCACCGGCTGCGTCTCGTGACTCCCGATCCGCTGATCCGTCAGTATCCGGACCTCATCACCGTGTGGTGAGGTGCTCGGATCTGATCGGGACCGTTGCCGGGAGCCGAGAGCGCGGCTGGAAATTTCCCCCGGCCCCCCACTGCGGCATGCTCTCAGGGAGAAGCAATCGGTCCAGCCACGGCTTGCTCTCAGGGGATCGTGTTTCAGCGACTTCCAAGGCCCGCCCGCGCCGCCAGCGGCGCGATGATCGGCGCGGATTTTCCCTTATCCGGCATAAATGCACGGATTCAAAACCATGTAGAATAATGGCTTGCGTTATAACTTGCAAAAATGGAGCCAGGCTCCATAAATGCAAGGATGATTCGGCGGCGCATCCATGAGGATTTGATCAAGTCGATGGAGCGCAGTCCTGCGGTCGCGCTTCTGGGACCCCGACAAGTGGGAAAGACCACGCTCGCGCTCGAGATTGGAGCGACGCGCCGGTCGGTTTACCTTGATCTGGAAGACCCCTCGGATCGGGCAAAGTTGAGCGACGCCAAAGCCTACCTAGGCGGTCATGCGGACAAACTGGTGATCCTCGATGAGGTTCATCGCGTCCCGGAAATCTTCCAGACTCTGCGCGGCTTGATTGACCAAGGCAGGCGGCAGGCGAGGGCGGGAGCTCAGTTCCTGCTGTTGGGCTCCGCTTCCATCGACCTTCTCCGCCAAACCGGAGAGACGTTGGCCGGTCGGATCGCCTATCTCGAAATGGCGCCCTTTGATGCGATGGAGGTGCCCGCCGGGGAGGCGGATCGTTTGTGGGTGCGCGGCGGATTCCCGCCCAGCTTTCTCGCGGCCAGCGACGAGGATAGCCTGCGTTGGCGGGAGGATTTCATTCGTACCTACCTGGAGAGGGACGTGCCGCAGTTCGGTTCCCGGATTCCCGCCGAAACGTTGCGGCGCTTCTGGACCATGCTGGCGCACCGCCAAGCCGGAGTGCTCAACGCCGCGACATTGGCCGCGGGGCTGGGAGTCGATGGCAAGAGCGTGGCCCGCTATCTCGACCTTTTGGTCGATCTTTTGTTGGTGCGTCGTCTTCCCGCTTGGCATCACAACGCCGGCAAGCGACTCGTCAAATCGCCCAAGGTCTTCATCCGCGACAGCGGCCTCACCCACGCGCTGCTGCGGATCGGTGACAAGGAGCAGTTGCTCGGGCATCCGGTGGTGGGACCGAGTTGGGAAGGTTTCGCGATCGAGTCGTTGATTGGGGCCGCCCCACGCGGTTCCGAGGCCCATTTCTACCGGACGGCCACCGGCCATGAAATCGATCTCGTCCTGACCTTGCCGACCGGACCGCGGTGGGCGGTTGAAATCAAGCGCAGCTCATCGCCCACCGTGGAGCGAGGATTTCACGTGGCGTGCGCCGACCTAAAGCCGGCCCAGCGTTTCGTCGTCCATCCCGGAACGGAACGCTACCCGCTGGGCGAGGGTGTGGAGGCGATCAGCCTCACCGACCTGACCCAGACTCTCCAGAGCTTGAAGCCCGGCGAGAGTCAGGTCATCGCGAGGTGAACCTGACGTCCCCACGGCGTGGCTCAGGCCGACTGCAGCACGGTCAATCCTTCCGCGGCGTCCCGCGCCAGCGGGGCGGGGGAGACGGGTGAGCCGACGGCCTTCCGCATCCAGAGGTCGGGGGTCAGACAGCCGAGGCTCGTGATGCGCTTCGTCTCGGCGGCAAGGTCCTTGCCGCGCAGGTACGAGCGGATCTGGTGGCTCATCATGTGGCCGAGCGTGTAGTCCGGCAGGTACAGCGGGTACGCGATCATGTGCTGGTACGCGGCGAGGATGCGGTACGGATCCGGTCCGAAGTCGCGTTCGAAGTAAGCCTTCCAGAGCTCGTCCGCGATGCGCAGCACTTCAGTACGGAGCGCGGCGGGCGTCGCCTGCGGGTTCGCGTAGAGCCAGCGCCAGGCGCGGAGCTCAAGCAGCGAGGGGCCGGCGATCTGGCAGGCGC
>CAZEJZ010000005.1:0-22602 GCA_964512415.1 uncultured Opitutaceae bacterium | reverse complement strand
GCCGACGGCGGCACGCGCACGGCGTCCATCACCGGCGCCTACCTCGCCTGTCGCCTCGCGGTCCAGCGGCTGATCGACGCCCAGAAGCTGAGCGAGAATCCGCTCTCCGACTCGGTCGCCGCCGTCAGTGTCGGCATCCTCGGCGGGCGCGAACTGCTCGACCTTCCCTACGTCGAGGACCGCGACGCCGAAGTCGACTGCAACGTGGTGATGACGGGCCAGGGACGCTTCGTGGAGGTGCAGGGCGCCGGTGAGGAGGCGACGTTCTCGCACGACCAGTTCGTTTCGCTGCTCGACCTGGCCCGTGCCGGCCTCGCGGAAATCCACTCCCTGCAGACCACGTTCCTCATGAAGGCGCTGCTCGGCAAACGCGGCTGAGTCCAAGATGCGATCCCGCGTTGGGGGCGCGCTCGCCGGCGCCAGGCGCCGACCGTACCCGCGGGCGGAGCAAGATCCACCCGTCCGCAGCACCGGTGCTCAGGCACCGGGGCGGAAGCACCCTCGCGAATCGTGCGCCGGGCGTTTCGCCCCCGCGCCCTTCGGAGCAGGGCCAACGGCGTAGCTCAGGACTTCGGCTTCACCGGCAACGCTTCGCGGGCCGCCGCGAAGTTGCCTTCCTCAGCGGCGCGGAGGAATCCCTCCGTCACGCTCTTCAAATCTTCCCAGCGACGGCGGATCTGCCGCGCCTCGTCCGTGGTCACGGAATTGTCTGCCGCGGCCGTGGCGATGACGGCCAGCATGTCGGCGAATTCCTGCACGATCGCGTTGGTCGTCGGGATGAGCGAATACGTGTGCGGCGTCGGCGTCTGCGGATTCGTGATGAAGAAACCACCCGCCCTCTCGCAAACCCACTGCGCGATGCGCGCATCCTTCGTGATCGCGAGGAGTTGATCGACGCGGTCGAGCGGATTGTGGGCGCCGCTGCCGGTGGCCTCGCTGGGTGGCTCGGCCCACTTGTAGATCAGGGAAAGTGACAGCCCCATCTCAGCCGCGATCTGCTTCGCGCTGGTTTTCTTCAGCACCTCCCGGAGCACCTCGTGCGATTGCATGGGACCCATCAAGCCACCTGCTAGGGCGAATGGCAATCCCGACTGGCGGCCTTCGGGCGCACTTTTGACGTGTCTTCCCGGTGCGGTTTCGGCACGTTCTGGTTTTCCATGAACATTCACGAGTATCAGGCGAAGGCGCTCTTCGAGACGTTCGGTGTACCGGTTCCGAAGGGTGTGGCCGCCAAGGCCGCTTCCGAATTCGACCAGGCCCTGGCGCAACTCCCCGAGGGGCCCACCATGGTGAAGTCCCAGATCCACGCCGGTGGACGCGGCAAGGGCACGTTCACCGACGGATTCAAGGGCGGCGTGAAGTTCTGCAAGACCAAGGCCGACGCAAAGGAGATCGCGGGCCGCATGCTCAACAACACGCTGGTCACGCTCCAGACCGGACCCGCCGGCCGCAAGGTCCAGACCGTCTACTTCACCGTCGCGAGCGACATCAAGAAGGAGTACTACCTCGCCATTCTGCTCGACCGCGCCACGTCGCGCCCGGTGATCGTCGCGTCCACCGAGGGCGGCGTCGAAATCGAGAAGGTCGCCCACGAGACGCCCGAGAAGATCTTCAAGGTCTTCGTCGACCCGGCCTACGGGCTCGCCGACTTCCAGGTCCGCCAGCTCATCGCCGGCCTCGGCCTCACCGGCGCGGAGGCCAAGGGCGCCGCCAAGCTCATCCGTAACCTCTACACGATGTTCTGGGAGACCGACGCCTCGATGGTCGAGATCAACCCGCTCATCACCACGCCCACCGGCGAGGTCCTCGCGCTCGACGCCAAGGTGTCCTTCGATTCCAACGCCCTCTACCGCCACCCCGAGATCACCGCCCTGCGCGATCTCAATGAGGAGGACCCGAAGGAAATCGAGGCCTCGAAGTTCAGTCTCTCCTACATCGCGCTCGACGGAAACATCGCGTGCCTCGTCAACGGCGCCGGTCTCGCCATGAGCACGATGGACATCATCAAGCACTTCGGCGGCAGCCCGGCCAACTTCCTCGATGTCGGCGGCGGCGCCACCAAGGATCAGGTCGTGGCCGCGTTCAAGATCATCCTCGGCGACGCCAACGTGAAGGGGATCTTCGTCAATATCTTCGGCGGCATCATGGACTGCAACGTGATCGCCACCGGCATCATCGAGGCCGTGCGCGAGGTCGGGCTGAAGCTCCCGCTCGTGGTCCGTCTCGAAGGCAACAACGTCACCGCCGGCAAGGCCACCCTCGCCGCCAGCGGCTTGCCCATCGTCAGCGGCGACACCATGGCCGACGCCGCCCGCAAGATCGTCCAGCTCGTCGCCTGAGCGCCCCGCACGTCCTCCTCATCCTCTCGCCTCCATGTCCATTCTCATCCAGCCCGACACCAAGATCCTCGTCCAAGGCATCACCGGCGACTTCGGGGGTCGCCACGCCAAGCTCTCGCTCGACTACGGCACGCGCGTCGCCGGTGGCGTGACGCCCGGCAAGGGCGGGCAGTTCTTCGAGCACAAGGAGCACAAGGTTCCGATCTTCAACTCCGTCCACGAAGCCGTCGCCGCCACCGGCGCCACGGTCTCCGTGGTGTTCGTGCCGCCTCCCTTCGCTGCCGACGCAATCCTCGAGGGGGTCGATGCCGGCTTGGATCTCGTGGTCGCCATCACCGAGGGCATCCCGGTGCGCGACATGGTGCGCGTGAAGCGCGCGATCGCCGGCCGCAAGACGCGCCTGATCGGCCCGAACTGCCCCGGGGTCGTCACGCCGGGCTCCGGTCCGCAGAGCCACGGGGGCTGCCGCATCGGCATCGCTCCGGGCTACATTCACAAGAAAGGCCACGTCGGCGTGGTCTCCCGCTCGGGCACCCTCACCTACGAGGCGGTTTACCAGCTCACGTCGAAGAACATCGGCCAATCCACCTGCGTGGGCATCGGCGGCGACCCGGTCAACGGCACGTCGCACCTCGATGTGATCCGGATGTTCAACGATGATCCGGATACGCACGGCATCATCCTGATTGGCGAAATCGGCGGCAACGCCGAGGTCGAGGCCGCGCGCTGGATCAAGGCGAACGTCCGCAAGCCAGTCGCGGGTTTCATCGCCGGTGCCACCGCGCCAGCGGGCCGCCGCATGGGCCACGCCGGCGCGATCGTCGGCGGCGCCGAGGACACGGCGGCCGCCAAGATCGCCGTCTTCCGCGAGTGCGGCATCGAAGTGGCCGCCACGCCCTCCGACATGGCCGACGCCCTCCTGCGCGCCGCCAAGGCGAAGGGTGTGACGCTGACCTGAGGTCTTCTCAAGGAGCTGCGCCCCTACGGACCGACGTCGCCCGCGCCGCACGCGCGGTCTGCAACTCCCGCCTCTCCGAGGCAGCCCGGGCCGCGATATTCATCGCGGCCCGTTTCATTTTCACCGTCCTCGCCACCCGCCGAATCGTCAGCCCGACCAAGCCGCCCGAGGACTCAGCGCGGAATCGCCGCGATCACCCGCTGCACGAACTCAGCTTCGTTGCCCCGGTGCCAACGCCACACCACCACGAGGTCGTGCTCGGGCGAAATCGTGATCGTGTTGCTGCCGGCGCCCCGGGCGCCGAAAACCGTCGTCGGCAGGCCAGGGTAGTTCTTCCCCTGCGTGTTCAGCCACCAGAGGTAGCCGTAGTCCGGTCCGTGCGCGCTCGGCGAAAGTGCCGCCTTCACGAAGGCCGGCGGCAGCAAGGGTCGATCATTCCATCGCCCCCCACGCAGCCACAGGTAGCCAAAGCGCGCCAGATCCCAGGCATGGATCCAGACGCCCCCGCCCCAGCGGGTGCCGCCGCTGACCGACGCCATGCGACGGCCATCCTGCACGACATAGCTGTTGTGGTACGGCACCCATTTCCAGTCCGTCGAAGCCCCGATCGGCGTCATGATCTCGTCGGCGAACACGTCGGGCACCGGCTTGCGGAACACCCGCAGGAGCGAAAGCCCGAGGCGGTTCATGCGCACGTCGTTGTATTCGTAAAAGGAGCCGGGGCGCTGCAGCGCGCGCGGCGCCCGTGCGCCCTCGCCGAAGGCCTCGCGCCCGACGAAGTCGTGGGACTTGCCGAACATCTCACCCTCCCACTCGCTCTCCTGCTGCAGGTGCATCCGCCACGTCACCTCCCGGTTCTGGGGTGAGTCGTAGCCGCCATCCCGAACCAACGTCCCCACCCGATCCTCCACGGCCAAGAGCCCATCCCGCACCGCGACACCCGCCACCGTCGCGATCATGCTCTTCGCCGCAGAATAGGTGGGATCCACTGCGGTCGTCTCGCCAAACTCGGCGACGACGTAGCCCTTGTAGATGACCACGCCGTTTGTGGCCGCGCGACGGGTCGGCACCGACCCCAGCAAGGCGCCAAAGATCCGTTCCTGATCGGAGAAATCGAACGCGCGCGTGGATTCACGGCTCTGCGCAAAGGCAATGGCCTCGGCGAGCCGGACCGGGTCCATCCCGAGTTCCGCCGGCGCCCGCCGCGCCCACTCACCCTTCGGCGGGAAATAGGCGCCGGCCTCCGCCCTCAGCGGAGCCACGGCGAAAAACAGCACGGCGGCCGTGAGGGCAAGAAGCCCGACCCGGCGAGGCATCAGGAGCATCATCATCGTGGACCTCACGCTGCCGCGGCAGCGAAGCGACTCAAGTCCCGACGCCGACCCCGTTGTCCGGCGATGGCCGAGACGGAGGATCCGACGAACCCTACGGGATCCGGGGAAAAAAGGTGGCCAGGCACTCCACGGCACTAGGAGGTCGTCGTTACCGTTGCTACCTTCCGGTCCTGGCGGGGTTCACGCGCCTGCCCATGCATGGCGCCTGGCCAAGAACAACGGTGCCCAGCCCGCCCGGCAGCGCAACTGGTTTCTTGCCGCGACTCAGGGGGCGCGCGGCGGCGGGCGGTCCGCACCCGCACCCGGAGGCAGGGCACGCTCGCCGTCACCGCGGGGCGAACCGGGACGGTTGCCCGACCGCTCACGCCAACGACGGCGCATTTCCGTGAACTCCGACTTCTGGCGCGGATCAAGCTCCGCCTCGATCTTCGCATCCATCTGACGAAACACCCGCGTGGTGTCCTGCCGCAACCGCTTCAGCTCCTCGCCGCTCGCGGCGACGATGCGCTCGATCTTCACGGCCTGCTCGGGGGTAAGCTGCAAGCGGTCCTGGAGGCGCTTGAGATTCGACGCGACAAACTGATCCCCCAAGACGCCGCGCGTCTGCACGAAACTCCGCGCGAACCGCAGCGACGCAAAGCCTCCCACGATCGCGCCCGCGAGGAAGACGCCGAAAAAAACCAAGAGGACTTTCCAAGAGAGTTTCATGGTCGGAGGGTCACGCTCACTCCGTCAAATCCGCCACCACGTCCGCTTCGACCACGGCGATCTCATCGTGCAGCGACTGCAGCACGGGGTTGGCCGTGGCGAGCACCGTGCCGACCGCGAGCAGCGACGCCGCCCCGAGCGCCCGCAGCGCGAAGGCCTCCAACGCGAAGCCGAGCCCGCGCTCGCGCTCCGGTGCTCCGTGCGCCAAGGCGGCCACGCGGGTCGCGAAGCCAGGCGGGGCTTCCCAGCCTCGCTCCGACGGCGCTTCCGGGGCGCGCCGGGCCAACGCCACCAACCGCTGCCACGATTCCTGAGGGGTGTGCTTGTTCATCGACGTTCCGATTTTTCCAGCTGCTTGAAGAGTTTCTGCAATTTCCGCCGGGCCCGAAAGGCCCGAACCTTGATCAGCGAGGCGTTCCAGCCGGTCTGGGCCGCAATCTCCGCAATCGTCTTCTGCTCCAAATCCAACAGGCGGATCACCAGTTGATCCTCCGGCTTCAGCTCGGCCAGCAGGCGCTGCACGAGCTCCCGCGCCGCCATCGCGTCATCCGGCGTCGCCTCACGCTCATTCACCAACACCGCGTCCAGCACGTCCGCTTCCTTCTCCGAGAGGTCCGCCCAGCGAAACTCCGGCCGTCGCTGCTGCTGCCGCAGGTGGTCGATGCAGGTGGTCAACGCGATTCGCGAAACCCAGTGCGTGAAAGGGACCGCCCCTTGGAATTGATCCATGCGCGTGAACATCTTCAAGAAGACCTCCTGCGCCAAATCTTCCTCCGCCACGCGCCGGGGCAAGTGCCCGCGAATGATGCGCAGCACCAAGGGATACAGGTGCTCCACCAACTCCCGGGCCGCCCGCTGATCGCCCGCACGGACCCGGACCAAGCAACCCGACACATCGAAGTCGGAGTCGGCGGGTTCAGACATACGGCGATGGAACGGTTGAAGTGCACCGAGAGCAAGACGACGCTCCCCGCCCCACGGTTACAGCCATTCCATGCCCGCCCGCCGCCCGGTTGATCAATAAGTCACTTTCATGGAATGCGTTGCGGTGAGGACAGCGGCCCTGGGAGCGGAGGAGCCACTTGACTTCAGTGCTCCCGCAGCCGATAAGAAAGATCTGGATGCGATTCTTCCGGCAGGCGCTTCGACTTACCTAGACGCACGGTCCCGCGAGCCCCGTGAGGGCCCGATCGTGCGTCATGTCCGCCCGCCCGTTTCCGCCCGCCGCCCCGGTGCCCCGTCGCCCGGCGCCGCCCGCGTTCCCCTCGCTTCGTTTTCGCTCCTGCTTCGTCGTTTCACTCCCCGCCAGCCTTCGTCCCTTTCCCGTCCATGCAGTCCGCCCCCGTCACCAAGTACCGTCCGCTCCCGGTCGTAGCGCTGCCCCAGCGGCAGTGGCCCAATCGGGTCCTGTCCCAGCCACCCCGCTGGTGCAGCGTCGACCTTCGCGATGGCAACCAAGCCCTCGCCCAACCGATGAGCGTCGAGGAGAAGCTCGAGATGTTCGAGTTGCTGGTCGGCATCGGCTTCAAGGAGATCGAGGTGGGCTTTCCTTCCGCCTCCCAGATCGAGTTCGATTTCTGCCGGCGGCTGATCGAGGAGAAGCGCATCCCGGAGGACGTGACGCTGCAGATCCTCTGCCAGTGCCGCGAGGACCTCATCGTGCGCTCGCTCGAAGCGCTGCGCGGCGCCCGCCGGGTGATCTTCCACCTCTACAATTCCACGTCGCCGGCGCAGCGGAAGTACGTGTTCAACGCCACGCGCGAGGACATCATCCGCATCGCGACGCGCGGGATCAGCTGGCTCAAGCGGCATGGCCAGGCGCTCATCGATGCCGGCACCGACCTGCGTCTCGAGTACTCCCCGGAGAGCTTCACCAGCACCGAACTCGAGTTCGCCCTGGAGATCTGTGAGGCCGTGACCGACGCCTGGGGGCCCACCCCCGAGTCCAAGATCATCCTCAACCTCCCCGCCACCGTCGAGTACGCCAGCCCCAACGTCCATGCCGACCAGATCGAGTGGATGTGCACGCACCTCACGCGCCGCCATCTGACGCTCGTTTCGCTGCACACGCACAACGACCGCGGCACGGGGGTCGCGGCGAGCGAACTGGCCCTGCTGGCCGGCGCCGACCGCGTCGAGGGCACCCTCTTCGGCAACGGCGAACGCACCGGGAACCTGGACCTCGTGACGCTGGCCCTGAACCTGTACACTCAGGGCATTCATCCGGGCCTCGATTTCAGCGACCTGCCGCGGATCCGCGAGGTGTACGAGCGCACCACGCGCATGGAGGTGCACCCGCGCCATCCCTACGCCGGCGACTTGGTGTTCACGGCGTTCTCCGGCTCCCATCAGGATGCGATCAAGAAGTCGTGGGCGCAGCAGGTGCCGGACGCGCCGTGGGACGTGCTCTACATCCCGATCGATCCGGCCGACATCGGCCGCAACTACAAGGCGATCATCCGGATCAACTCCCAGTCGGGCAAGGGCGGCGTCGCCTACGTGCTGGAGCAGGAGTTCGGCTATCAGCTGCCGAAGCTCATGCACAAGGAGATCGGCCGCACGATCAATGAGCTCGCCGATGCCACCGGCCGCGAGCTCACGCCGCAGGAGATCCACGAGGCCTTCCTCCGCGACTACATCGAGCGGACCTCGCCGGTCGCGCTCGGGGAATTCCGGACGATCGAGCGGGGCAGCACGGTCACCTGCCAAGCCGAGTTGACCGTCCACGGTCGTTCCCACGTGGTCTCCGGCACCGGCAACGGCCCGATCGATGCCTTCGTTCACGCCCTGCGCGAGGCGGGTCTTCCGCCGTTCGAGCTCCTCAGCTACTCCGAGCATTCCCTCGGCAGCGGGGCGCAGGCGCGCGCGGTGAGCTACATCCAGATCAAGGCTGCCTCGGGCCACGCGTTCTTCGGCGCCGGCATCGACACCAACATCGAGCTGGCGTCGATCAAGGCGATCGTGAGCGCCCTCAACCGCGCCCTCGCGGGCTGATCAGACCCGGCCGAGGCGGCTGAAAAGCCACCCGGCCAGGCTCAGGAACATCAGCGACGGGAACCAGAGCAGGAGGTCCGGCCGCCATTCCGGCCGGCCCTCCAGCCAGCCCACGCAGACGCTGAGGAAGTAATAGGACATCACGAGCACCAGCGCGACCCCGAGGTTCGCGGAGGTTTCCTTGCGCGAGACCTTGATTCCCAACGGCACCGCGAGGAACGCGAAGGCGAAGACCGCAAGCGCCGTGGACCCTTTCTCGCTCAGCGCGAAGGCCACCTTCATCTGGCCTTTCCGCGCCTCCACCGGATTCGCGCCCGGGACCGCGGCCGCCGCCGCCAGACGAGCCTCCTCCGCACGCAGCTCCGCCAGCGTCATCCACGCCAGTTTCTTCTGCACGCTGCGCCGACCGAAGAGCGTCTCGAGGTGAAGCTCGATCGGAAACTCCTCCGCATGGAGGGGCGTCACCGGCACCGAAAAGTCCTCCGGCCGATCCGACTTGCGCGCCTCGATGTTCACGCGCTGCAACCGCAGCACCAGGAGCCCGTCGTCCTCGCGATATTCCACGACTCCCGCCGCCGCCCGGCCCGAGCGCTTGACCCGGCTCTCGCGGTCCAACTCCCACATCCACACGTCACGAAGCTCATTGCCCCGCTTTTCCCCGACGTAGAGGACGACTCCGGGAAAATCGCGGATGAAGGTTTTCGGCACGATGAAGCTCAGCGGGTTCCGCTGCACCGCCTTGGCCAGCGTCTCCTTGTACAGCGCCCGCGCGCGCGGCATGTACTCGTAGTTGACGGACGCGGAGAGCGCGGCCCCGAGCACCCCCAGCACCAAAATGGGCCGGGCGACGTAACCGAGGCTCAGACCCGCCGCCCGCATCGCCGTGATTTCATGCTGCGCCGACATCCGCCCCAGCACCAGAAGCACGCCGGTCAGGATTCCCATCGGCAACGCATACACGGCCACGAAGGGCCCGAGCAGCGCCAGAAGGGTCAGCGCCGTCTCCGCCTCCAGCTGCCCGCTCAACACCAGCGGCAGCAGGTCCTTCAGGGCATTCCCCAGGACGAGGACAAAGCCGAACAGACCCACCGCCCCCGCACAGGCGATCAGGACACTGAAGAAGAGGTGACGTTGGAGCAGCGACATCCGCGAGCCTACCCTTCCAAACCGCTCCATTCGCCCCGCAAGGTCAATCCCTCTCGCCGCGCCATGGCCCCGTCCCGCCCACTCCACTCACCCCCGCCTCGGCCTTGGTTGGCTCTAGACGCGGGGGCATCTCTCGACGATACTCTCCATCCCATGCGGTTCGTTCCCACCCTCCCCCCGCTCACCGGAGAGACCCTTGAGTCCCTCAGCGAGCGTCTGCGCGAGCGCGGCGAACCGACGTTCCGCGCCCGCCAGATCCTCGACTGGGTCTACAAGAAGCGCGCGCGCTCCTGGGACGAGATGACCAACCTCTCCAAGGACCTCCGCGGCTGGCTGGCCCAGACCTTCGATCTCCTGCCCGCATCCCTGCTCTACGGGAAACAGTCCACGGACGTCACCGACAAGCTGCTGCTGGAGCTCCGCGACCAGTCGCTGATCGAGACGGTCATCATCCGCGCCCCCCAGGAGGGCGTGGGGCTGGAGCACTCCCGCAAGACGATCTGCATTTCCACGCAGGTCGGCTGCGCGATGGCCTGCGCCTTCTGCGCCTCCGGCCTTGCGGGGCTCAAGCGCGACCTTTCCGCCGGCGAGATCGTCGCCCAGCTCCTCCATGTCTGCTACCGCGAGGACCCGCTCACCGCGCGCGCCGACCGCGAGCTCGCGTCATTCGACAATATCGTGGTCATGGGCATGGGCGAGCCGCTCGCCAATTACGACGCCCTCATCCGCGCGCTCACCATCCTCAACGCCGACTGGGGCCTCGGCTTCGGCGCCCGGCGCATCACGGTGTCCACCAGCGGGCTCGTCCCAAAAATCCTGAAGCTGGCCGACGAGCCGCTCGGCTTCCGCCTCGCCATCTCCCTCCACGGAGCGACGGATGAGGTCCGCGAGAAGATCATGCCGGTCAACAAGGCCTACCCCCTCGCCAAGCTGCTGCCCGCCATCCGCACCTTCTCCGAGCGACACGGTCGGATGGGCACGCTCGAGTTCATCCTCATCGAGGACATCAACGACGCCCTCGACCAGGCCGAGCACCTGCGCGACATCGCCCGCGACCTCCACGCGCATGTAAACCTCATCCCCTACAACCGCGTCGAAGGCCTGCCCTGGAAGCGTCCCAGCATCGCCCGTCAGGAGCGTTTTGCGGATGTCCTTCGGGCCGCGCGAATTCCGGTGACGCTCCGCCGCGAAAAGGGCCATGATATCGACGCCGCCTGCGGCCAGCTTCGCCTCCGGACCGAGAAGGATCGCAGCGCCCCGGCCTCCGCCTGACCCGACGTCATCCCCTGCCGCCCGGCCGGAAGCGGTGAATTCACTTGAAAAATCCGCATTCGGAAATTTACGGAACCTTTCCCCCCTCACGGAACCCCATCCGCTCGATACGGTTCTAAATCCCCCTGCTGCACGTTCTTCCCCCTTTTCCCTCCCCATGATTGAAGTCAAAGGTCTGGTCAAAACCTACGGCACCAAGCGGGCCGTCGACGGCGTCTCGTTCAAGGTCAACCGCGGCGACATCCTCGGCTTCCTCGGGCCCAACGGCGCCGGCAAGTCGACGACCATGAAGATGATCACGGGTTTCCTCCGGCCCACCGCCGGTACCGCGCTCGTCAATGGGCATGATGTGACGCAGGACCCGGTGGCGGTGAAGCGTTGCATCGGCTACCTGCCGGAGAGCGCGCCCGCCTACGGGGAAATGACCGTGCAGGAATTCCTCGGGTTCATCGCTGAGGCCCGAGGTTTCCGCTCCGCCGCCGAACGCACCGCGCAGGTCGATCGCGCGATCTCCCTCACCCACCTCGATCCGGTCCGCCGCCAGAGCATCGAGACGCTCTCCAAGGGCTACAAGCAACGCGTGGGCTTCGCCCAAGCCTTGCTGCACAATCCGCCGGTCCTGGTGCTGGACGAGCCCACCGACGGCCTCGATCCGAACCAGAAGAACGAGGTCCGTTCACTCATCAAGTCGATGGCCGCAGAGAAGGCCGTCATCCTGTCGACCCACATCCTCGAGGAGGTCGAGGCGATCTGCACCCGCGTCATCATCATCTCGCAGGGCCGCGTCGTCGTCGACGAGACGCCGGCCCAGCTGCAGGCCCGCCAACCCGGCGCCCGACTCGACGTGATCTTCCGCAGCCTCACGCAGAGCGACGTCTGAAGCGCCCACGCCTCCTTCGCCACCCGTTCCTTTTTCCTCCGTCCCCTTCCTTCCCGATGCGATCGATCGTCCCTCTCTTCAAGCGCGAGTTCCTCGGCTACTTCCGCTCGCCCGTGGGCTACGTCTTCCTCGCCGTCTTCCTCGTCGCGAGCGTGATTCTCGCCTTCTTCGTCGGCGGATTCTTCCGCGGCAGCACCGCCAGCCTCGAGAGCCTGTTCAACTTCTACCCGTGGCTCTTCCTGTTCCTGATCCCCGCCGCCGGCATGCGGCTGTGGTCAGAGGAAAAGCGCTCCGGCACGATCGAGCTGCTCTTCACACTGCCGGTCACCACGCTGGAGGCCGTGCTCGGCAAATACCTCGCCGCCTGGGCGTTCCTCAGCCTGGCCGTGGTCCTCTCGTTCCCGATGGTCATCACCGTCGCCTACCTCGGTGATCCGGACTGGGGCGTGCTGCTCGCCAGCTACTTCGGCAGCATCCTCATGGCGGGCTCCTACCTGGGGGTCTGCTCCCTCGCCTCCGCCCTGACGAAGAATCAAGTCGTCAGCTTCGTCGTCGGGACGCTCGCCTGCCTGCTGCTCCTGTTCCTCGGCCTGAGCGTGTTCAACACGCTCCTCGCCGCGATCTTCCCGACCTGGCTGGTCGACCTGCTGGCCAACTTCAGCTTCAGCACCCACTTCGAGGCGTTCACCAAGGGCATCATCGATCCCAAGGACGTGATCTTCTTCCTCTCGCTGTCGGGCTTCTGCCTTTTCCTCAACGTGGTCGCGCTCGAGCGCTGATCGCCGCCACCCCCGCCTCTCCCGGAACCCTCCCGTCCCGCCACCATGAAATCCGGCTCCAAGATCGTCTTCATCGTCCTGCTCTTCGTCGCCCTGGTCCTGGTCAACTTCCTCGCCTCCCGCCTGCCGTTCCGAGGCGATGCGACCGCCGAGAACATCTACACGCTGTCCCCGGGAACCAAGTCCATCCTCGGCAAAATCGAGGAGAGCGTGGTCCTCGACTTTTACTTCTCCAAGTCCGTCCAGGGTCTGCCGATCACCTACAAGAACTACGCCGCCCGCGTGGAGGAGATGCTCCGGCAGTACGTCCGCGCGTCCGGGGGCAAGCTGCAGCTGAACGTCATCGATCCGCGGCCCGACACGCCTGAGGAGGAAAAGGCCACCGCCGCCGGTCTCCAACCGCAGCAGTTGCCCACGGGTGAAACGGTCCACTTCGGCCTCGTGGCCACGCAGGCCGACCAGCAGAAGACGATCACGTCGTTCAACCCGCAGCGCGAATCCTTCCTCGAGTACGATCTGTCGCAGCTGGTCGCGAGCGTCCAGACCGTCACCCGCAAGAAGCTCGGCCTCATCACCAGCCTGCCGCTCCAGGCCCCGGCGATGGACATGATGATGATGATGCAGCAACGCCAGCGTCCGACCGGGCAGATGGTCGCCGATGAATGGGGCCGCACGTTCGAGCTGGTTCCGATCGAAGCCAGCGCCACCGCGCTGCCGGGCGACCTCGATGTCCTCGCGGTGATCCACCCGCAGGGGCTCTCGAACAAGCTGCAGTTCGCCATCGACCAGTTCCTGCTCAGCGGCAAGCCCGTCTTCCTTGCCGTCGATCCGTCGTCCCAGCATTTCAAGCGCCAGGGCGGCCAGGCCGCCATGTTCGGCGGGGCGCCCGCCAACGTTTCGAGCGACCTGCCCGCGCTCCTCAAGGCCTATGGCATCACCTACAATCCGCAGAACGTGACCGGCGATCTCGCCAGCGCCACCCAGGTCCAAACCAACACGGGCATCGTGCGCTACCCAGTCTGGCTCACGCTGGCCCAGGAGTCGCTCAACCGGCAGGCCATGCCGGTGGCCCAGCTGAAGTCCACGCTCTTCGTCGAAAGCGGCAGCCTCGCCATCGAGGCCGGCGGTCGCACGGTCACCCCGCTGATCGAGACGTCCGCGTCGGGCGGCGACGTGCCAGCGTTTTCACTGCAATTCGCCCAGCCCGAGGAGGTCTCCCGCCAGCTGGTCCCGTCCGGCCGCAAGACGCTCGCCGCCGTCATCAGCGGCAAGTTTACCTCCGCCTTCCCGAAGGGTGCGCCCAGCGACGAGCCCGCCCCGGGCGCCGACGCCAGCAAGGCTCCCGCTCCCGCCACGCCAGCGACGACGCCCGCGCTGAAGGAATCCTCGGGTAATTCCACGCTGCTCGTGGTCGCCGACACCGACTGGCTCTTCGACGACTACAGCGTGCGGCGCTTCAACTTCCTCGGGGTTCAGGCCGCCGAACCGCTCAACGACAATCTGGCCTTCGCCAGCAACAGCCTCGAATTCCTCGGCGGTTCGCAGGATCTGATCTCGATCCGCGGCAAGGGCAGCTCGATGCGGCCCTTCACCGTCGTCCGCCGGATGGAGGTCGACGCCCAGCGCCGCTACCAGGAACAGCTCACCGCCCTCGAGGCGCGGATCAACGATGTGCAGCAGAAGCTGACCGAGCTCCAGGGCAAGCGCACCGAGGGCAACCGTCTCGTCGCCACCCCGGAAATGCAGAAGGCCATCGAGGACTTCCAAGCCCAGCAGGCCGTGATGCGCGGCGAGCGCCGCGAAATCCGCAAGGCGCTGCGCGAGGACATCGAGCGCCTCGAGAACGGCCTCCTCGTCGGTAACTTGCTCGCTCCCGTGCTGCTCGTCGGCGCCGTCGGCCTCGTCGTCCATCGCCGTCGCCGCCGCTGAGCCGGCCTGCCGTTTCACCGTCTCCTCCGGCCCCACCTCTCGCCCGGTCCCCACCGTCCTTTCCGGTCTTCCGCATTCCTCTCCTTCCTTCGGCATGAAACTGAAACCGCTCCTCGCCGTCGTCGCTCTCCTCGCCGCACTCTCGGCCGCCGTCTACTTCGCGGGCCGCCCCGCCAAACCCACCGGCGTCGACCCGCGCATCGGTCAGACCCTGCTTACGGCCGCCAGCATCGATCAGGCCTCCACGCTCACGCTCACCGAAAACGGCCGCACCGTCACGCTCAGCAAGTCGCCCGCAGGGGGCTGGACCGTGCAGGACTACCACGGTTTTCCGGCCGACTTCACGAAGCTGTCGCGACTCGTCAGCGACCTCGTCGGCGCCAAGGTCGAACGCCTCGTCTCGCAGAATCCGGAGCGGCTGAAGAGCTTCAACCTCGGCGACGCCCGGATCACGCTGAAGGACGCGTCCGGCAAGGCCGTCTGGAGCCTCGATCTCGGCAAGAATGCCGAAGGCGGCGGACGCCTTGTCCGCTACGACGGCGAGGCCAAGGCCTACCTGAGTCGACTCAGCGTGTTCCTCGACGCGGACGCGAAGAATTGGGCCGACGCGTCACTCCTCTCCCTGAAGTCGGACGACGTCGCCCGCGTGGAGCTCTCCTTCGCCGGGGCCGCCCCCGTGGTCGCCTCGCGCGCCAAGAAAGAGGACCCGTTCGCCGCCGCCGACGCGCCCGCCGGGCAGCAGCTCAGCCGCGCCAAGATCGATTCGCTGCTCAGCACGATCGGCACGCTGCGCTTCTCCGAGACGTCGGAGCTGACCGAACCCAACGCCGTCGCGGCCAAAGCCAACGCGCGGACGCTCACCGTGAAGACCTTCGACGGCCGTTCGTACACCGTGGCGATCGGTCGCAAGCCGGAACAAAAGATCGTGAAGGCCCCGGAACCCGGCAAGGCCGGCGCCACCGGTCCCGCCGCCCTCGGGTCGGTCGCGGACCTTGCGAAGCCAGCCGCCCCCAGTGCCGGCGCCGCCACTTCTTCTGCCGCGCCCAAGCCGCCGGAGTCCGCGGGACCCGCCGCCGTCGCCGGGAGCACCACCGAGACCGTCCCCGCCGGCCCGGTCTACGCCTTCATCACCGCGTCCGACGCGGCCGCGACAGTCAATCAACTCATGGCCAAGCGTAGCTTCCAGGTCTTCGAGAGCACGTTTACCACCCTCCCGCAGACCCGCGCCGACCTCTTCGAGCCCGCCCCGGCTCCGGCGGCCAGCGCCACGCCCGCCCCGACGCCCCCCACGCCGGGTCCGAACTGAGCCTGCCGGGTCTTGGCCGACCGTTTAGGACCGTGCTCCTGCCGGACTTCGCCGCTTGACCAGCGATCAGCGGTTTTACCCCGGATCGCTTCCACCGCGGCTCTCTTGACTCAAGACAGGGTCGGCACCCGCGGCCGGAGTCATTTGGGAGCGGCGAACGACCGTTTCGTCCTGACTCGGTGCCTGCGCCCCCGCCCTCGGTCTCAATTCGACGCCAACGCACCGGCTGCCGCGTCGACAGACCTCGCCGCCAGTTCCATCGCGAACTCACCGACCGGCACAAAGAGGGCCTTCGAGACCAATCGCCCCAGCAGCGCGCTGCTCAGCGCCGTCGCGCTATTCGCCAATTCGAGGGAGAACGTCCGCAAGCGATTCGGCTCAACGGGATCGATCACGACCACGCCGTCATTGGTCTCAAACGTCAGCACCGTGTGGCCGGGGCGAATCCGGGCCGAGTGATAAAAATAGGACAACAACTTCGGCTGGTTCGCGACCCCGCCCTTCACTACCCAGTCCCGCAAAGTGGCGACGCTCTCCACGAAGCACCCGTTGCGCAGGGAACCCGGAGCGCCGACCGTCACTGGCTCGGTCGATGGCACCACCGTCCAGCGCGTGAACCCCGCGTGGATGTCTGCCAAGAGAGGCGCGAAGTCCGCCTTCTCCGCCTCAAGCCGTCCACGATGCAGCGAGAAACTCTGGGTGCCTTCGCGGTCCTGGTAGAACCAAAGAATCCCCGCGACCTCGAACACCAGCGCATGCACGGTGCGCGGGTATTTTTCGATGTTGCCGGTGTTTTCGATCCGGATGACCTGCGACCACACGTCGGCACCGAGGATAACCTGCGCGCGCCGGGCATTGGTGAGATCGGGGCTTTCACCGGCCCAAACGACCGTGATGCTCAGAAGCCAGAAGGCGGCGGAGGAAAAAATGCGCTTCATGCCACCAAAAGCGCCGCAGTCGCACGGAAGTTTCTGGAAAGCGACGAACCCCCAAATTTCTGCGACCGACGACCGCGTAGCCGTGTTATGCGCGATTGCCCCGACGCGGCCGTGCTCCCGGGAGATGGCTCAGGCATCGTGAGGTTTGCGAGCCAGCCACTCCCGGCGCCCGTTGCGCCCAACGTTCCGGTTGAATTCCGCCGGGCGCGTCCCATCGCGCCGCAAGAACTGACGCCAACCTCCCTGTTTCGGCGCGGGGACTAAGGGGATGCCTTGGCTTTGCCTCCGTGCTTCCCCCAAAAAACCACCCGATCCGACCCCTGAACTTCCCGTTTACCTTCAGCTCTCGTGGTCGATTTAGGTATCAGTTTATGCGCCATTTTCGGCGCTGTTTAGCACTTTTATCGAATTTAAGCGTCATTGCAGGCGTTTAAAATACTATGCATAAAACGTCTTTAATGGCGTTTTCTGTTGATACCGAGCCTTCAATTGTCAGCCTCGGCCCATGAGCATCGCACCCACGCTTACCGATGAAGCACTGCTCAAGCTGGTCGGCGAGCGACTGGCCGGACTGCGGCTGGCGAAAAATCTGACGCAGCGGCAACTCGCGGAGCAGGCGGGCCTCGGGCTGCGGACGGTGCAGCGGTTGGAACTCGGCGCGTCGGCGACCCAGTTGTCAGGCTTTATGCGAGTCTGCCGGGTGCTGGGCCTGGTCGCGAGGCTCGAGACGCTCATCCCGGAGGTGGCGGCCAGCCCGATGGCGCAACTGGAACTCCACGGCCGCCGTCGGCGGAGGGCGACCGGCAAGAAGGGGGCGGAGGGCGAACCGAAGAAGTGGACGTGGGGTGAGGGGTCATGATCGCGAAGGTGCAGCTCTGGGGGCGCACCATCGGGGCCGTCGCGCTGGACGAAGGTCGGGAGATCGCGTCGTTCCAATACGACCCCGCGTTCGCCCGAAGCGGGATCGAGCTCTCCCCGCTGACGATGCCGTTGAGCGACCAGGTGTATGAATTTCCGGCGCTACCGCAGGTCACGTTTCACGGCTTGCCGGGACTACTGGCTGATTCGCTGCCGGACAAATTCGGCAACGCGCTGATCGATGCGTGGCTTGCGACGCGAGGCCGGGCGCCGGAGAGTTTCCATGCGGTGGAGCGGCTTTGCTACACGGGCACACGCGGCATGGGGGCGCTGGAGTTTGCGCCGGTGCTGGGGCCAAGGCCGCGCACGGCGACCAAGATCGACATCGACGCGCTGGTGCGACTGGCCGGCGAGGTGCTGACGCATCGCGGGGACTTGACGGGGCATTTTCACGAGGCCGGAAAGGCCCTGGCGCTGCGCGACATCCTGCGCGTGGGCACCTCCGCCGGTGGCGCGCGGGCGAAGGCAGTGATCGCATGGAACCGCACCACGAACGAAGTGCGCTCCGGGCAGATCGCAGCCGGCGAGGGTTTCGAGCATTGGCTGCTGAAGTTCGACGGCGTGGCGGGCAACAAGGACAAGGAACTCGAAGACCCGAAGGGCTGCGGAGCCATCGAGTTTGCCTATCACCTGATGGCGAAGGCGGCGGGAATCACGATGAGTGAATGCCGGCTGTTGGAGGAGAACGGCCGGCGGCATTTCATGACGCGACGCTTTGATCGGCTCGCGGGCGGCGCAAAGTTGCACATGCAGTCACTGGGCGCCCTGGCCCATTTCGATTTCAACCAAGCCGGCGCCTACGCCTACGAGCAGGCTTTTCTGACCATGCGCCAGCTCAAGCTGCCGATGGCAGCCGTGGAGGAGCAGTTCCGGAGGATGGTCTTCAACATCACGGCGCGGAATCAGAACGACCACGTGAAGAACATCGCGTTTCTCATGAACCAGCAGGGCGAATGGTCGCTCGCCCCGGCCTTCGATGTGACTTACAGCTACAACTCGGCCGGTTCGTGGACGGCCGCGCACCAGATGACGCTGAACGGAAAGCGCGATGGTTTCGCAACGGAGGATTTCGAGGCGGGCGCGAAGTCGGCACTGATGAAGCGGGGCCGCGCCGCAAGGATCATCGCGGAAGTGCAGGCGGCCGTGCGACGCTGGCCGGAATTTGCGGCGGAGGCGCGGCTCTCCGACGACTGGTGCCGCAAGATCGGAAAGTCACATCGGCTGACTTTCCCGTAGGAAACCGGGCGCACTCGGCGCGCGCCGCACGATCTCAGGCCAGCCGGGCGAAGCCGCGGCGAGGGGCGTTGGGGTTCGTCAAGCTGGTCAGACCGTCGCGACTGATCGTCAGAGAAAGCGCCGCCAGGCTCTCGTCGAACGCCGTGAGAAAGCGCGCTCTCGCGCCGTCCGAGTGCGCCACCATGAGGTAGCCGCGCCCGCCCCTCTTCGCCCTTACGCTCTCCTCGACTTCACTCAGGAACGTCACTGCCTCATTCCGCCCAAGGCGGTTGCGGGGGTCGAATCGGCGAACACGGTAACATGCCCCCTCCGCCACTGCCGTGCTCCTGCTGATCGCCGTCATCCTCGCGCTCGCCGATCTCATCACCACGCTCGTTGGGTTCCGCCTCTCGTCGGCGGACGGCGAGGCGAATCCCCTTTGGCGATCCGTGATCGCGAAGTACGGCATCCGGGCCTTCGCTCTCGCCTACGTCGCGGGCATGGGTCTCATCATCGCGCTCGTGTCCCTGGCCGGCAGCAACGCCTTGGCGGGCCTCGTCGCCGGTCTCGGGCTCGTCGTCCTGAACAATCTCGTCGCGCTCGCGAGCCTCTTGAGGCGCTAGCCGGGGCTCGTCATCCAGATCCACTCCAATTGACGCGCCAGCGGGGACTCGCCGCGCCCTCGGGGCATGCTTGTTCAGGCACCGCAGGCTTTTCACCGCGGGGCGTCGCGAAGGGCCGACTTTGGGATTGATCTCATATCAACGCATCTGCATACGTTGATATGAATTATGATCGACCGGCCGATTTCCGAGCTCTTCTCCTCTGGGCGGCCGCTGCGTTCGTTGGAGTTCTTCCCGCCGAAGGATGACGCCGGGGTCGAGCATCTGCGGCAGGCCGCCGCTGCGCTGCGCAAGATTTCCCCGGATTTCGTCTCGGTGACGTACGGGGCCGGCGGGAGCACCCGGGAGCGCACCGCGCAGGTCAGCGCCCTGCTGAAGCGCGAACTGGGCTTCACGGTCATGCCGCACCTGACGTGCGTCGGACACGGGACCGAGGAACTCGACGCGTTGGCCGACCGGATCCACGGCGAGGGTTTCCGCAACATCATGGCCCTGCGGGGTGACCCGCCGAAGGGCGTGGCGCACTTCGAGCCGACCACCGGTGGCCTGCGCTACGCGAGCGAGTTGGTGGCGCTGCTCAAGCGTCGCCACCCCGACTTCTGCCTTGGCGTCGGCGGCTACCCGGAGAAACACCCGGAGGCGCCGAGCGCGGCGGCCGATTTGGATGCCTTGCGGGCCAAGGTGGACGCGGGCGCAAGCTTCGTCACCACCCAGCTCTTCTTCGACAACGCGGTCTACTTCCGCTTCGTCGAGCGCTGCCGTTCCCACGGGATCCAGGTGCCGATCGTCCCAGGCATCATGCCCGTCCTTTCTCTGCGGCAGATCCAGCGTTTCACCGCACTGTGCGGGGCGTCGTTGCCAAACACGCTGCGGCGGCGACTGGAGGCGACTGACGACCAGCCCGACGTCGTTGAAATGATCGGGCTCGATTGGGCGCTCGACCAGATTCGCGATCTCGTCGCGTCCGGCGCACCCGGATACCACCTGTACATCCTGAACCGCGCCCGCAGCGCCCTCGCGCTCGCCGCCGGTCTGGCGGCCTGAGCCCGCCGACGCGCGGGCGGGGGCCCAGCTCCCGGGCCGGAGCGGTTTCGGTTGGCCTCGCGGGGCCGGAGTGTTTCTCTGGCGCCATGCGCTCCCCTCGCTTTGCCCTCCGCTTTCTGACCGCGGTTTTCGCCGGCCTGCCGTTCGCCGCCTTCCTTTCGACCGGCCTCCACGGTGCCGCCGCCGCGCCGGCCAAGGTGCGCGTGCTGATCATCGACGGGCAGAACAACCATGCCTGGCGGATCAACACGCCGCTGCTGGCGCGGATCCTCACCGACACGGGCCGCTTCACGGTCGACATTTCGACGACGCCACCCGCGCGCCCCGCCGCGCCGCGCGCGCCGCGCAACGCCACGCCCGAGCAACTCGCCGCCCACGCCGCGGCGGTCCAGCAGGCCGAGGCAGATGCCAAGGTCCATGACACGAAGGCACCCGCGCTTTGGGCCGCCTGGCGCCCGCAGTTCGCGAACTACGATGTCGTGCTGTCCAACTACAACGGCGAAGACTGGCCCGAGGAGGTGCGCAAGGCCTTCGTCTCGTACGTCAGTCAGGGAGGCGGTTTCGTCTCCTACCACGCCGCCAACAATGCGTTCCCGAACTGGCCGGAATACAACGCGATGATCGGCCTCGGCGGCTGGGGTGGGCGCACCGAAAAATCCGGACCCTACCTGCGTCTCCGCGCCAATGGCTGGTTCCGCGACACCACGACCGCCGGGCCCGGCGGCGGCCATGGGCCCCAGCACGAATTCGTCATCGAAGCCCGCCAGCCCGAGCACCCGATCCTCGCCGGCCTGCCGGCGCGCTGGCGCAACGCCAAGGACGAACTCTACCACGGTCTCCGCGGCCCCGCCGAGAACGTCACCGTGCTCGCCTCCGCCTATTCGCCCGAGACGAAGGAACAGGAGCCGATGCTCATGGTGATCCCCTACGGCAAGGGGCGCGTGTTCCACACGACGCTCGGCCACGCGGCGGACGCGATCAACGGGCTCAGTTTCCAGATCACGCTGCAGCGCGGCACCGAGTGGGCCGCCACGGGGAAGGTCACCCTCCCGGCACCGCCGGCCGGCACGTTGACCGAGGATCGCCCCGCGCTCCGGCCGATCGCCCCGTAGGCGACGCACCGCGCCGAATCCCGGGAGTCGTTCCGCCGCAGCGCCCGCGGCACGGCCCGGCCAATCCGTCTTGCCCGGTGAATACGACCGGGGTACGCTTCTGCCGTCAGGACAACACGATCGCACTGGACGAGTGCCGATGGGTTTCCAAAACCGCCTCGGTCCGAGCCCAGTCGACCGAAACCCTCAACCCAGGAGAGATGTTCCGATGAAGACGTCATCCCAAGCCCGTAAAACCCCCCGCCGGCCCGCTCCCATCACCGGCGTGCTCTGCGGCACCGACTTCAGTGAAAACGCCCGCGCGGCCGCCGATGTGGGCGCGCAACTCGCCCACGCGTGGGAACAGCCGCTCACGCTGGCCCACGCCACCGTGAAGCCGGATCAGGCCGCCGCGCGCACCGCGCTCAGCCGCGAGGGCGCGCGACTGCGCAAGTCCTCCGCCGCCGGGATCCTGACCCGGCTCATGGAGGGCGAACCCAGCGAGGTCCTCGCCGGCCGCACCGCGGTCGGGAGCACACGGCTTGTCGTGGTGTCCTCACTCGGTGAACGCGGCCCCGCCCGCTGGTTCCTCGGCAGCGTCGCCGAGCGCACCGCCGAGCACGCCAAGGTACCCACGCTGGTGGTGCGGAAACCCGAGCCGTTCCACGCGTGGCTGCGCGGCGAGCGATCGCTGCGCATCTTCATCGCCTTCAACTTCACCGAAACCTCCGACGCCGCCCTGCGCTGGGTCCGCTCGGATTTGCTGCCCACCCGGGCCTGCGAGTTGGTCATCGCCCACGTGAACTGGCCCCCGCAGGAGGGCTCGCGCGTCGGCGGCGCCACGCCGGTCCAACTCGAGGGCAATCCGCCGGAGATTCAACGCGTGCTGGTGCGCGATCTCAAGGCGCGGGCCAACGAGCTGCTCGGTACCGACGATTTCAAGGTGCGGGTCGAACCCAACTGGGGACGCCCCGACGTCCGGCTCGCCGACATGGCCGCCGAGGAGGAGGCGGATCTCATCGTGGTCGGCTCCCACCAAAGTCACGGCCTCCAGCGTCTGTGGCATCACTCCATCTCGCGCGGACTGCTGGAACGGTCGACGGCCAGCGTGGCCGTGGTGCCGACGCC
>CAZEJZ010000004.1:0-23007 GCA_964512415.1 uncultured Opitutaceae bacterium | reverse complement strand
AGCTGAAATGTGGCACCTCCACGCCATCGAGCAGCAGGCAGTTCTTGAACTCGCACGCGTTGCCGAGGACGCAACCGGCGCCGGTGATCACCCGGCCGCGGACGTAGGCTCCGGGCCGAATCTCCGTCCCGGCCCCGATCCAAGCCGGACCGATCAGGGTCGCGGTGTGGGGCAGGATCACCCCGGGCTCAAGGTGAACCTCACCCTCCACGTGCACGCCGGGCGGCACCACCGGACGCGGTGCCCCGGCGACGGAGGTGAGGGCCGGGGCGATGGCGGCGATCCACTCCCAGGGCGCAGCGTCCTCCCGGAAGAACGGCGCGAATCGCCCAAGCGATTCGGGGAGGGAAAAGAACGTGCGTGCCTGCATCGGGGGTTGAGGTGAAGCCAAAGGGATCCGAGGACGCTCCGCGAGCGGGTTTTACGGGTGGCGGGACGGGCGTCGGATGGCGGAGGTCACGCCAGCGAGGCCTCGAACTTGACCGCATCCTCCGGGGTGTCCACGCCGATGGTGGGATCCTCCGTGAGATCGCACGCGATGGGGTAGCCATTCTCAAGCACCCGGAGTTGCTCGAGACGTTCGATGCACTCCAGCTCTCCTTGCGGCAGCCGCGCGAACCGCTCGAGGAGGTCGGCATGGTACGCGTAAAGGCCAAGGTGGCGGTAGCAGGGGTGCGTCGCAACCCACGCATCCTCAACCTTCCCACCCAGATCTCGAGCGAACGGAATCGGCGAGCGCGAAAAGAAGAGGGCCCGCCGCGACGCCTTCGCCAGGACCACCTTCACCTGATTGGGGTTCGCGAAGTCGGCCGCCGTGCGGAAGGGCGTGGCAAGGGTCGCCATCGGCGCGTCCCCCTGAATGGCCGAGGCCAGCAAGCGGATCTGCGCCGCCGAGACCAAAGGCTCATCAGCCTGAACGTTTACCACAAAATCCGCCCGGATACTCCGGTTCGCCTCCGCGATCCGATCCGTCCCCGTCGCATGCACCCGACTGGTCTTGATGATCGAGAAGTTTCCGCCATCGAGCGGCTCCTGCAATAAATCATCATCTATCGCGAAGTGGACCGGCAGATCAGGAACTTGAGAAACAATCCGATCCGCCACCCAGCGCAGCAAAGCCTTCCCGCGGACCCGGTGGAGGAGCTTCCGGGGGAACCGCGTCGACTCCAAGCGACAGGGTACGATGATGGCGAGAGAGGGCATTCCCTGAGTTTGTAAGCTTGGTTTTTGGGTTGCAAGCCACGCCCGGGTCTCGTGATTGGAACCCCTCACGCATGGACAAATCGGATCCCGCCACCGCCGCCACGGCTCTCACGAAGGAGCTCGTGGTCCAGAACAAGATGGGCATTCACGCCCGTCCGGCGGCCATGATCGTCCGAGTCACGAACAAGTTCAAGGCGGAGGTCTTCGTCGAGAAGGACGAGGAACAGGTCAACGGCAAGAGCATCATGGGATTGATGATGCTGGCCGCCGGCAAGGGATCCCGGGTCAAGTTCATCGTGACGGGAGAGGATGCCGCGCAGATGCTGGTCGAACTCGACGCTCTGTTCGCGCGCAAATTCGACGAGGCCTGAGTCAGGAGCGACTCCCGGTCGCCGCTCCGCTCCCTCCCGCCGACATCGCCGTTGGCGCCGCGACCGTTTACCGGGGCGGCGGCGGGAATCCGAAGAGCTGACGGGCGTTGCGCGTGCTTGCCTCCGCGAGTTGCGCCAGGGGGATGTCGAACAACTCGGCCGCAAACGCCGCGGTCAGCGCCACATAGGCCGGCTCGTTGGGCTTGCCGCGATGCGGAGTGGGCGTGAGGAACGGCGCGTCGGTTTCGAGCAAGAAACGCTCCCAGCCCAGCCGACGAGCCGCAGCGCGGACGGTCTCGGCGTTCTTGTAGGTCAGCACGCCCGTGAACGACGCCCAGCCGCCCCGCTCCAGCAGCAGTGCCATCTCGTCCGGCCCCTCCACGAAACAGTGGAACACCACGCGCCGCCAATCGACGCCGCTGGCGTCGACGCGCTCCACGCACTCCCGGAAGGCGCCGCGCGAGTGAATCACCACCGGGGTCTGCCAGCGCCGCGCCAGCGCCAGCCCCGCATCGAACGCCTCACGCTGCAGTCCGAGCAGCCGCTCCGCCGCCACCGCGTCATCCTTCGGGAGGTGGAAGCGATCCAGCCCCATCTCGCCGATCGCCACCGGACGCAGTCGTCCGGGCTCGGTGAAGAACGCGTCCACCTGCGCGAGTTGCGCGGCCCAGTCGTCGCCCACGGAGCACGGGTGCAGCCCGACGGTGTACTGGACATAGCCACCGGAGGACTCCGCGAGGTCGCGGTACAGCGACCAGTCGTCCGTGGCGGTGCCGATCGTGATCACCGCCTCGACGCCGGCCGCGCGTGCGCGGTCGAGCACGGCGGGCAGTTCGCCCCGACGGTGGTACGAGTCGAGATGAAGGTGCGTGTCGATCAGCCCCATCGTCGATCAGCGGTGGGCGTCCGCCAGCGGCAGGTAGCGTTCGCGCAGGTAGCGGAGCAGGTGCCGCGGACTGAGCGGCTCGCCGGTGACCCGCCGGACGAGTTCCTGGGTGTCGTAGCGCCGCCCCTGATGGTGAATCTCCTTCCGCAGCCAGCCGAGCAGACGGCTGAAGTCGCCGCGCGCGAAGTCCGCATCCAAGCCGGGGAGGGCCGCCTGCGCGGTGTACCACAGCTGGGCCGCCATCATGTTGCCGATGCAGTAGCTCGGGAAGTAACCGAAGGCGCCGCCGCTCCAGTGCACGTCCTGCAGCACGCCCAGACGGTCCGAGGGCGGGGTGAGCCCGAGCAGTTCCGTGGAAAGCGCGTTCCACGCCGACGGCAGATCGGCCACCTTCAGATCGCCGCGGAAAAGACGCTGCTCGATCTCGAATCGCAGCAGGATGTGAAGGTTGTACGTCACTTCGTCGGAATCGACCCGGATGAGCGTGGGCTCGACGGCATTGATCGCGCGGTACAGCGTCTCGCTGTCGACCGCCGCGGTCTGCTCCGGGAAGTGCGCGCGAAAACGGGGCTCGAAGTGGGCCCAGAACGCGCGGCTGCGCGAGACTTGGTTTTCCCAGAGCCGGCTCTGCGACTCGTGGACGCCCATGCCGACGGACTGGCCGAGCGGGGTGCCGAGATGTTCAGAGAGCAGACCCTGTTCGTAAAGCCCGTGGCCGGTCTCGTGGATCGAGCTGAAGAGGGAGTCCAGCGGATTATCCGCGTCGAAACGCGTCGTCATGCGCACGTCCGACGGCGATCCGCCGCAGAACGGATGCAGTGAAACATCGATGCGGCCGCGGCGATAATCGAAGCCGAGCGCGGCCGTCACCTCGCGGAGGAACGCCTGCTGACCGGCGACGGGGAAGCCGCGGAACAGACCGGGAGGCGTCGGCCGGGTGCCGGCCACGATCTCGCGCACGAGGGGGAGAAGGCCGGCCTTGAGCTCGGTGAAGAGCGCATCGACCCGCTCGGTGGTCATGCCGGGATCGTGGCGGTCGATCGCGTAGTCGTAGGCACGGTCCCCCCACCCTTGGAAGACCGCCTCCTCCCGGGCCATGGCGAGGTGCTGCTCAAGGTAGGGCGCGTAGGGAGCGAAGGTGCTGTTCCGACGATTCTCGGCCCAGGCGTGGTAGGCCTCGCTCTGAAGGCGGGCCTTCTCAGCGACGAACCGCGATGGCAGGCAGGTGGCCCGCTCGAAGTCGCGGCGGGACAGACGCACCACGACCGCCGCATCGGGGTCGAGGGCGCCCGGTGTGGCCTCCAACTCGCGCAGGGCGGCATCGAGATCCGGATCGGTGGCAGCCGCGTGCAGGATCTCCGCGAGCACCGTCATCTGCTCGGCCCGGGACGCGGCGCTGTCTTCCGGCAAGTTCACCTGCTCATCCCAGCCGATTACGGCGGAGACGGACTCGAGAACGTGGACGCGGCGGAGGCGGGAAAGCAGCCGGGAGTACGCGGGGGAAGCGGCGGAGGACATGGGGGCGCACTCAACCCCATCGGGCGGCCCGGGGCAAGCGGCTAGACCTTCGCGCTGTTGTCGCACTTGAAGTGGACGCGGGAGCGACGCAGCGCGTGGGCGCGCTGGGCGGACGCCAAGGCTCCGTCCTGACGCGGCACGCCGAAGGTGCTGCCGCCGGGGGAAGCCGCGTCAGCCTCCTGTCCCGCAGCGGCCGCGAGGCAGAGCAGCAGCTCCGCGCCCGCCGGCAACCGGCGGGCCGGGAAGCCGGCCTGCTGGCTGAGCCATGACAGGAGCGAAGGAGAGGGAGAGGAGGCGGTGCTCACGCAGCCAAGACCATGGGGCCAGCAGGCCACCCGAGTCAACGCACCGCTCAGCCGGTCGCGGCGCGCAGCGTGTCGCCCCCGTGCCAGATGCCCTCGACCATGAGCGTCCGGCCCTGCTCCGGGAGCCCGCGCTCGTTGCGCTCCATCATCGCAATCAACGCGTCGACCCCGGTCGCCCCGATCAGCCGCCCGTTCTGGAAGATCCCGGCGCAGCACTGTTCGCGCGAGGACAGGCCCAGCCCGGCCAGACCGAGGGTGCCCGGAACCTTCCAGCCGAGCTGGCGCATCACGGGCAGGAGTGCCTCCGCTCCGGGCGTGATGACCACGTCAGGCCGCTCGCGCTCCGCCCACGCCGCCAGCGTCGCGGCGTCGTTCCAGTCGTCGAGCAGCAGCGGAGCCGCCGATTCGATCGCGGGCAGATCACGTTGGCCGAACAGCAGACCCGCCTCCCAGCGCCCGTGGAAGCGACCTTGGTGGGAGCGCAGGAGAACGAGGCCGGGGCGGCGGTAGCCGCGGCGGTGGCACTCCTGGACGACCCGGAGGCTGGAGAAGTAGTGGTCGTTGCACACCGTCATCAGGTTCAGGCCGGGGAACGGCGTGCTCAGGCAGACCGCGGCGAAGTGTTCCCAGACGAGTTGAGGGGGCGGCGCGCCCGCCGGCACGGGGCCGACCAGCACCCCGTGGATGCCGCGCGACCGCAGGATCTCGCTGAAGCGCTTGTTGTCCATCTCGTCGCGGTGCAGCCAGAACTCCTGCGCGTTGTAGCCGCGCTCGGCGGCCCGCTCCAGCGCGCCCTCGCGCATCTGGCGGACCGTGGGGGCGGGCGCGGAGCGCCAGCCGTCCTCCGTGGGAAAAGGCGAGACGAGCGCGAGCACCGGACGATCCTGCACCGGGCGGCGGCGCCGGCGCGCCCGCATCAACACCGAGATGTAGGCGTTGGGCTGATACCCCATGCGCTCGGCGAGAGCGCGGATCCGCGCCCGCGTCTCGGCCGAGATCCGCGGATGATTCGCGAGCGCCATCGAGACCGTGGCCTGGGTGACGCCGGCTCGTTCGGCGACATGGCGCATGGTGATGCGATCGGTGTTCACGGGAGGACTGGTCCGGCGAGGAAGAACCGCCGCGCCGACCAAGGCAAGCATCCGACCGAACACGGGAAGAACAACGCCTGCGCATCCCTTGGCAAAAACCACACAGCGCCGCGGCGCGATCCATGCGATAAAGGGAGCGCCTCGAAAGGTTCGTTCCCGGCCGCCCTGCACCGGCTCCACCAACACCCAACCTCAGCCACGACTCCCGTGAGAACCCTTCCCCGAACGCTCTCGAGCAAGCTCCTGTTTGGAGGCGCCGCCCTGTGGGGCCTTCTCTTCGTTTCGTGCGTGATGACGGAGCGCACGATCGTGGCGCCGCCCCAGGTGGCCGGGGCAACCTACACCGGCTCCAAGAAATGCGCCGAATGCCACGCCCACGTGACGTCGGGCTTCCACGACGCCACCCACGCCAAACTGCAGGCTCCCGGCGGCAACGGCACGGAGATCGGGTGCGAATCCTGCCACGGCCCGGCCTCGACCCACATCCGCTCGGGCGGAGCGGCCGGCACGATCATCAACCCGGGATCGAGCCCCGAAACCTGCTTCCAGTGCCATCTCGACAAACAGGGGGAATTCAACCTCCCGTTCTCGCATCCGGTTCTCGCCGGCAAGATCAGCTGCAGCGACTGCCACAGTCCGCACAGCGGAGCCGCCGTCGCGGAGGGCGGCACTCAGTTCGACAGCCTGAACAGCAGCTGCGTGAAGTGCCACGCTTCGCAGGGCGGGCCCTACGTCTTCGAACACGAGGCTGCGCGCGAGGGCTGCGTCGCCTGCCACAGCCCGCACGGATCGATGAACGCCAAGATGCTCAAGGCCCGTAACGCCAACCTCTGCCTGCAATGCCACTTCCAGGAACAGACCTCGGCCGGCGTCGTGCTGATCGGGGGTCGCGACCACGCGCCCTTCCTCAGTCGCGGCACCTGCTGGTCGGCGGGCTGCCACGAGGCCGTCCACGGCTCGCACGTCAGCTCGTCGCTCCGCTTCTAACCCGCCGCTTCAACCTCTCCCTCGGGACACCGCGATGAACCTCCTCCACACCCTCTCGGTCCTCCGCCCGGCCGCCGCGCTGCCGCTCGCCGCCGTCCTCGTGGCCAGCCCGGAAACCGCCCCCGCCGCCCCGGCCAAGGAGAAGGAGCCCGCCTACGAAAACTACGTCGATTTCGCCTACGGCACCGCCCAGCAGCGCGGTGATCGGCCCGGCTTCCAGAAGGACTTTCAGGTCCGGAAGGATGGCTACGGCGGAATCGAAGACCTGTTCGTCACCCGTTCCCTCGACGACACCACCACGCTCACGGTGCGGGGCCACGCGCTCGCGGGGAACAACGACTACCTGCTCGACCTGAACCTCAAGCGCGACGAGGTCGGCTTTGTCCGCTTCGGCTACCAGGAGTACCGGGTGTTCTACGACGGCACGGGGGGCTACTACCCGCCCAACCGATTCATCCGACAGCTCTACGATGAGGAACTCGCCATCGACCGCAGCCACCTCTGGCTGGAAGCCGGCTACACGCCGGAAGATGCCGTCAACTTCGTCTTCCGCTACCATCTCTTCACGCGCGAGGGCACGAAGGACTCCCTGTCGTGGGGCGACACCGGTCTCGCCGTGAACAGCGCGAACCTGCGCGCCCTGCTTCCTTCGTTCTGGAAGATCGACGAGAAGCGCCACCAGGTCACCGCCAACGTCTCGAAGACCACGAAGCAGCACCTTTGGAACGTGGGCCTGCGTTACGACAAGGGCGACTACACCAATCGCCGCAACGAGCGCCGGCGCGCGGGCGAGATCCAGGACCGCAAGGTCACCCAGAAGGAGGGTCAGGACTTCGATCTCTTCCAGGTGCGCGGCAGCTACGAGAACCGGATCCACGGGCGTTTCTGGATCACCACCGCCGTCGCCCGCACCCACATCGACACGGCCCTGAGCGGGAGCCGGATCTACGGTCAGTCGTACGACGGCGTGTACGATCCCGCCTTCCTCAACCGCCAGCAGCGCGACGAGGGATTCTACGGGTTGCACGGCGACGGCGAGATGCGGCAGACCATCGCGACGCTCAGCGTGTTCGCCCGTCCGACCGAGACGCTCGTCCTCATCCCGTCGGCGCGTTTCGAGAATATCTCGTGGAATACGATCGTGGACTTCGAGGAGACGAACTTCGGCGGCGCCCCCGCCTTCGCCCCGATCAACGATGAGGTCGAGGCCGAGAGCAACAAACACTGGCAGAGTCAGGCGCTCTCGCTCGAGGCGCGTTACACGGGGTTCAAGCACTGGAGCCTCAACGCCAAGATCGAGGGCGTGCGGGAGGACGGCGAACTTGAGGAGGAACGCATCCTCGAACCGGGGACACCGCTGCAGGCCATCAGCATCGATCGCGACACGGCCTTCGATCGCGCCGCCCAGAAGTACGCCGTCACCGCCAACTGGTACGCCCGCCCCGGCACCACGGTGGCGTTCCAGTACTACTTCAAGGCCCGCCAGAACGATTACCGGTCGAGCCGCGACAACACCGTGAGCAGCGCCGACCGCTACCCCGCCTACGTCGCCAACCAGGATTTCGAGACCAACGACTTCAACGTCCGGTTCAGCACCCGTCTTGGCCGCAACGTCCGCTCGGTCACGCGCTACGACTATCAGGCGTCGACCATCCGCACGCAGGACATCGGTCTGCAGTTCAAGCAGAGCGCGGAGATGACGTCGCACGTCGTCGCCCAGTCGGTCTCGTGGAATCCGCTTCCGCGCTGGTACGTCCAAAGCTCGGTCAACATCGTCTGGGACACCTTCCGCACCCCGGCCTTCACGCTCATCGGACCCGCCGCCAACCTCGTGAAAAACAGCGACGCGAACTACATCAACTTCGTCCTCGGCAGCGGCTACGCGATCGATGACCGGACGGATCTCTTCGTCGACTTCACCTCGTACGCGGCAAAGCACAACTTCGTCGACAATTCGAGCGTCTCGGTGCCGTTCGGTTCGGAGGCGAAGCAGCAGTACGTCTCACTCACGTGGATGCGGAAGCTGAACGCCCGGACCCGGATCTCGTGGCGCTACGCCTACGTGAACCACGACGACGTCCCGTACGGGGACAAGGCCGACTACTCGGCCCACCAGATCTACGGCAAGGTCCAGTACCGCTTCTGATTCTCACCCTCATCCATCGTTTCCCTTATCCCCCACCACATCATGAAGACATCCCTCCGCATCCTCCTCGCCGTGAGTCTGCCCGCCCTCGCCGCCGGCCTCCGGGCCGCCCCGGCCGCCGAGCTCTGGGCCGATCAGTGCGCCTCGTGCCACGGCGAGGACGGCAAGGCCCAGACCAAGCAGGGCAAGAAGCTGAAGATCCGCGACTACTCCAGCGCCGCGGTGCAGGCCGAGCTCAAGGACGACGAAATGCTCAAGGCGATCCTCGAGGGCGTCACCGAAAACGGCAAGGAACGGATGAAGGGCTTCAAGGACGAGGTCTCCGCGGACGAGGCCAAGTCGCTGGTCGCGTTCATCCGCTCCCTGAAGGGCTGAGGCGTGACGCAATCCGCGCCGTTCCCTGACGCCGATGGCCGCCCGTGCCGGTCTTCGGCGCCAGCATGCCGACCGTAACCCCCTTCCCTCCTCCCGATGAGCGACGCGCCCGTGCCTCCCACTCCGAAGTCGGCCTACAATAACTGGATCTCGGTCATCGGCGCGGTCCTCGCGATCGGCGCCCTCTTCTCGTTCGCGCTGCTCGTGGCGATGGGCTTCGCGCAGGGCGACAAGAATCCATACCTCGGGATCCTGACGTACATCGTCGCCCCGGCATTCCTGATCACGGGGCTGGCGATCATCTTCATCGGCGCCTGGCTCCAGCGGCGCTATGCACTTCGCTACGCCGGACAGCGGCCGGATCGCTGGCAACTCGATCTGAGCAACCCGAAACAGCGCCGACATCTCTACATTCTTGGTACCGGCGCCACGCTCTTCCTCCTCCTCTCCGCATTCGGCAGCTACCAGACGTATCACTACGCCGAATCCGTGCAGTTCTGCGGCGAGGTCTGCCACAAGGCGATGAATCCCGAGCTGGTCACTTACCGCAAGGGTGCACACGCGCGCGTCGACTGCGTCGAATGCCACATCGGCGCCGGGGCGGAATGGTTCGTGAAAGCCAAGATCAACGGCGCCCACCAGCTCATCGCCTACACCCTCGACACCTACGCCCGCCCGATCACCACACCGGTCAAAAACATGCGCCCCGCCCGCGACATCTGCGAGCAGTGTCACTGGCCCGAGAAGTCGCTCGGGAATCTCGACATGACGTGGGACCACTTCCTTTCGGACCGCAAAAATTCACCGTACTCGGTCCGCCTGCTGCTGAAGATGGACACCGGACGCGACGGGGACATTCACGGCGGCATTCACTGGCACGCCAACCCCAAGACGAACGTCGAGTTCTACGCCAAGGATCGCCAGCGCCAGGAAGTCGTCTGGCTGCGCGTCACCGACCCCGCCACCGGCACCGCGAAGGTCTTCCGCAACGCCGAATTCCAAGGTGAACCCCCGATGGACCAGATCAGGCGCATGGACTGCGTCGACTGCCACAATCGTCCGGCCCATGACTTCCGACCCGCCAACGACCTCGTGGAGGAGGCGATGCGCCAGGGCACGCTGCCGACCTCACTGCCCGGCATCAAACGGCAAGCCGTCCAGGCGGTGATCCAGAAGGAGATCACCACCGACGCGGAGGCCCCCGGAAAGATCGCTGAGTACCTGCGCGGTCGCTACAAGGACGCCGCGGGCGTCGAGACGGCCATCGCCACCGTGCAGCGCCTCCACGCGGAAAACATGTTCCCGGAGCGTCAGGCCGACTGGCGCGTATACCCGAACAATCTCGGACACAAGGACTGGTCGGGCTGCTTCCGTTGTCACGACAACACGCTCCAGACCGCCTCGGGCCAGAAGGTGGGCGCGAGCGAATGCTCGTCGTGCCACGTGATCCTCGCGCAGGGCAAGGGCAACGAGCTCGCCACTCTCACGGCGGCCGGCCTTGAGTTCAAGCACCCGTCGGGTGGCTACGACGAGGAACTCCGCTGCGCCGACTGCCACAACGGCGGGGTGCAGGGGAAGTAGGCTTGCCGTCCACCGGGACGGGGAGCCACCAGCAGGCGACTCGGACCGGGCTTCGTTTCGGTCGGGGGAGTCGGCGCGGCCCGCACCGCGGCGCAGGCGACCGATCACCGGACGGCCGCGCTGCGCCACGTCTCCGGGGGCAACAGGCAGAGACCGATGATCAGCAGTTGGCTGACCACGAAACTGACCAAGACATAGAAAGCCGCGTCCATGAAACCGTAGCTGTGCAGCCCCACGCCCAGCATGTTGGTTCCAAACCAACTCCAACTCGTCACGATGTTGCCGAAGACCGCCATGCCCATGAAGCCCCGCTCGCGTACCATCCCGGCCAGCCGTGCGTGGAGCATCACGGCGCTCCAGATGACGATGATCAGGGCGCCATTCTCCTTCGGATCCCAGCCCCAGAAGCGCCCCCACGATTGATCCGCCCAGATGCCGCCGAGCACGGTACCCGTCAGGCTGAACAGGGTGGCGAAGCAAACCACGCCGTACACCATGCGGTACAGCCCCTCGCCGGTCGCCCGATCCAGCGAGCGCGTCAGCACGCCCCGCACAATGTAGATGATCGCCAGAAATCCGGCGAGGAACATGGCGGAATAGCCGACCGTGATCACCACGACGTGCGTCGCGAGCCAGAAATTCGAATCCAGCACCGCGCGCATCATCTCCATCGTATCGCCCGAGAGCGAGAGGTGATGCGCGATCAGCAGCGTTGCCAGGCCGATCATGCCCCCCGCGACGGGCCCCACGGCATTGCGGTACATGCGCTCCAACCCGAGGCAGAGCAGCACCGCACCCCAGCCCACGAAGAGGGCCGAGGAGTAAAGATTGGTGACCGGCGGACGTCCCTCCAGCCACATGCGCGCGGCGATTCCGACACTGGAGGCCACGAAGGCGACCGCGAGAAGGATGAACGCCGAGCGCCGGAGCGGCTCGGTCCACACGAGCCAGGAGCCGACCCCCAGCAGGAAGGCCAGCACGTAGAGACCCATGCTGCTGGAGAACGGCGCCGCCGCATTGAAACGAGTCTCGAAGTCAGCTTTGCGCAGCGCCACCGGATCCACCGCCTCGATCAGCCGGTGCAGTTCCTCCGTGAGCGCATTGAAGCGCGCGCCGTCGCCATCTCGCCACGCCGATGCCAGTTGCGCATGCGCCGTCACCGCGCGCACGTCGCGACCGGACCGCAGCACCGTCAGCGCCGCCGCCCCGAAGGTGTCCCAGTCCCGCAGCACGCCGTCGCCCTTCGCCTGCGGCACGACCCGAAAATAGCCGAAGCGATCCATGTAAGTAAGGCGATTCGCCATCGCCTCGCGCTCGCGCCGCCCCGCGTCATCGGACGCCGGAACTGACAGCCGCGCCAGCACGGCGGCGTCCCCTGCCGGATCCGTCGTGTCCGGAAACAGCACGGTGGCCTTGAGGCGGAGATAGAGGACGATACGGTTGCGGACGGTGATGACCTGACGCTGAAAGGACGAGCGAAGCTGCGTCTCCGTTTCCTCGGCGAGGCGGCCCTGGCGCTCGAGCTCCGGCGCCCGCGCCCTCACCTGCGCATACGAGAAACGCTTGCCCCCATCGCCGTCCTCGGGACGCAGGGCGAGCAGGTCGAGGACCTCGGCATTCTCGATCAGGATGTGCCGGTAGGTGTCCGCCTTTTCAGGCTGGTACAGCACGTCCGCCAACCACTCGCCCGGTGCGAGGGACCGCCCCTCTGGCGTGACGACGCGCTGGCGTCCCTGGAGCGAGAGCAGCGAGGTCCGCGCGACGGTGTCGAGGGGCTTGATGCGGCCGTTCAGGAGGATGGGAATCCGGCCGAAGGCGCCGAGGTCAAAGGCGGGGCGTCCCCGGGGTTCGCGCAGCGTCGAACCCAAGTACACCAGAGCCAGGGCCAGGACGAAGAGCGGAAGGCGGTGTTTCATGATCGAAGCCTCAGGCCGTCGCCGGCACCACGCTCCGGCGCCGTCGGAGATGTCCGGCCAGCGCGACGCCGAACTCCAGGATCAGGCCTACGAAGAGCATGGCGCAGGAAACGTAGGGGAGCAGCCAGCTCGGGTTCCGCACAACTTGGAGGATCGTCGTCGTGTCGTTGCTGTCGAAACCCGCCTGATACAAGGTCAGGCCCCCGTACCTGAGCGGACTGTTCATCAGGATCGTGACCTCGCGGTCATCCCGTCCGTCTTCGCTGCGGAGCCGGACCCGGCTGGAGAAATTGCGGGGAATCTCGGTCCCAGGGTACTTGTCGTGACTGAAGCGCAGCAGGGTCAGGGAAAAGGGATGGTAGGTGCGCTTCGACCGCAGGCTGAGTTCCCAGGTCCGCCCTTGGTACGTCACGCGCTGCGGCTCCGCCAGCTGGATGGAGACCATCCACGTGCCGAGGGATCCCTCGGTGCCGGTCAGTTCCAGGAGCGCCGCCGGCGTGTTGCGCTCGTTGCGGTGATAGGTGATCGGAAGCGGGATGACCGCGAGTGGCACGCCGGCACCCTGCGTGGCCGTCGGGATCCCGGTGGCCGGCGCCGCGCCCGTGCGCCGTTCCACGCTGGCGTTGGGAAAATAGGCGCTCACCGTCACGCGGAAAGGCAATGCGGGATGCTGGGTGACCGGCTTCTTCACCAGCAGCTCCTCCGGAAAGACCAGCACACGATCCTCGGCGGCATCCGTCACCTCGACCAAGGCCAACTCCACGGCGGTGTAGGCCTCGGAATACGATTTGGTTTCATCCTGATCCATGCGGAGGAAGCTCTCGCGCTGCCAGAGGCCGGTCAGGAGTTCGCCGACCAAGAGGAGGATCAGGCCACCGTGCGCGAGTTGCAGGCCCACCTTGCGCCAGGTGAAGCTCAGGCGGAACAGGTGGGCGCAGAGGAGGTTGATCAGCAGCAATCCACCCAGGAGGTAGCCACCCGGGAAGACGGGAACGGCCAAGCCCAGCTGCGGCCAAGTCCAGTAGACCACCCAGCTGCGGAAGAATTTCTCCTGCACGGCCCAGATTCCGAGATTCACCTGATCGAGGGTCGCCGCGAACACCAGCAGCATCGACAGGATCAGCAGGACCACCGTCAGTCGCAGCGAGAGGAAGAAAGCCTTGAGGGACTCGAGGAGCGGTTTCACGGGCGGCGGGGAGCGGACATTCCGTCCGACGCGGATCAGCCGAAACGGAGCGAGGCGGCACAGGCAACCGGAACCGCCCCGGTGGTGAGTGAAGGACAAGAAATGCACAGTCCCGGGCGGACCCCGTAGGTTTCCGCACCAAGTTTGCAGCGCCTCCGCAGGAAAATTCCCGTGCGGCGGCTTGCCTCCCCCGGCCCCGCACGCCCTCGTTGGAGGGAACCCGCCGTGAACACCTCGGAAACGCTCATCCTGCGCGAACTCCTTGCCCACGAAGGCGCGTTCGTGTCCGGAACGGACCTGGCGGCCAAGGCGGGCATGAGCCGGGTGGCGATCTGGCAGCACATGGAAAAACTCCGCGCCCAGGGCTTCGCCTTTGAGGCGGCCCGCGCCCGCGGCTACCGTCTCACCGCCAAGCCCACCGGGCTCAACGCCACGCTGATCAAGGCTTATTTGCCGCTCCGCGACCGTGGGCTCACGCTCACCGTCCTCGACGAGGTCGACTCCACCAACGACGAAGCCGCCCGCGAACTCGCCGCCGGTCGTCCGGCCCCCTTCCTCATCGTCGCCCGCGAGCAAACCGCCGGCCGCGGTCGCCTCGGTCGGCGCTGGCTCAGCGAGCCCAACGGCAATCTCTATCTGAGCTTCGGCTTCCGGCCCCAGGTGTCTCCCGCCCGCATGCCGACGTTCACCCTCTGGATGGGCGCCCAGCTCTGCGATCTCATCGCCAACGTCTGCCACGTCACCCCCGGGCTGAAGTGGCCGAACGATCTGCTCTTCGGCGGTCTCAAGGCGGGCGGGATGCTCACCGAGGCCCGCATCGACACCGACCAGATCCGCGATCTCGTCTTCGGCCTCGGACTCAACCTCCGCACTCCCTCCCGGGGCTGGCCGGAGGAACTGAAGTCCCGCGCCACCGCCCTCGATGCCCACTGCCAGGGGCCGCTGGAGATCAACCGGCTGACCGCCGCCATCGCCGGGCGCGTCCTGCTCGCCTACGAACGATTCCTCGAAGGTAAACACGAAGACGCCCTCGCCGATCTCTGGAACCGCTACGATGCGCTGCGAGGGCAGCGGGTCACGGGCCTGGTGAGCGATCGCCGCATCTCCGGCACCGCCGTCGGAATCGACCGGGAAGGCTGCCTGCTCGTACGCACCGATCGGGGCGCGATCTCCCGGTTCCACGCGGGCGAGGTCAGCCTCGAACGGCCCCGAAACGCGTGAACCTTCGCCGCGATCGGGTGTCGACCGGGGCTTGCCGCCGTGGTCGAGCCGCGCCATCCTGACCCAACATGACCGTCTCCCCGCCCGATGATTCCGCCCCCGCGATCGAGGTCTCCCACCTCGTCAAGGCGTTCAACGGCATCCCGGCGGTCAACGACATCAGCTTCACGGTCGGCCGGGGCGAGATCCTCGGCTTCCTCGGGCCGAACGGCGCCGGCAAGTCGACCACCATGCGCATCCTCACGGGCTACCTTCCGGCCACCGGGGGCGCCGTGCGCGTCTTCGGCCTGCCCGTGGCTTCCCGCGCCGAGGAGGTCAAACGCCTGATCGGCTACATGCCGGAGAACAATCCGCTGCCCGAGGACATGCGGGTCTCCGAGTACCTCTACTATCGGGGCCGCCTCAAGGAGGTGCCGCGCTCCCGCCTCAGTGTCCGCCTCGATGAGGTCCTCGCGTTGTGCGACCTCACCCGCGTGCGCCACCGGATCATCGGCCAGCTTTCCAAGGGCAACCGTCAGCGCGTCGGAATCGCCGAGGCGATCCTCGCGGAGCCGCCACTGATCATCATGGACGAACCCACGATCGGGCTCGATCCGCATCAAATCCTCATCGTCCGCGACCTGATTGCCCGGCTGCGTGGGCGCATGACGGTCATCATCTCGTCCCACATCCTGCCCGAGATCGAGATGACCTGCGACCGCGTGCTCATCATCAACCGCGGTCAGGTGGTGGCCCAGGGCTCCCCGGCCGCTCTCCGGCGGGAATTCCTCGGCCGCTCGGCGTATGAGCTGGAGGTCGCAGGCGAACTCCCGGCTCTGCCCGCGTTGCTCGCCCAAATCGACCCGTCGCTCCGGCTCGACCCGCCCGTCGCTCCGGAGCCCGACTCCTCCCCGACGTTTCACCGCCTGCGCGTCGTCACGGACCGCGAGGACGACTTGGGCGAGACGATCCTCCGCGCACTGGTGGCCGCGCCCGGCCTGCGGGTGCGCGGCCTGCGCCGCGCCGAGCCCAGTCTGGAGGACGTGTTCCTCGCCGCGACCCAGCGCAGCTGGGATGTGGTGGACGGCGCCACCCGCCCGGACATCCGCTAGATTCCCGACCGCTCCACCGTCCCCGCCCGATGCGCCACTTCTTCACCATCCTCAACCAGGAGATCCGCATGCTCCTGGTGAGCCCGAGCACCTACATCGCGGCCGTGCTCTTCCTTGCGATCATGGGCTTCGTGTTCACCGGCATCCTCGAAAGCTACAGCGCCTCACCGCAGGAGATGTCGCCCGCCGTGGTGTTCTTCCAGTATTTCTGGCTGCCGGTGTTCTTCATGGTGCCGCTGCTCACGATGAAGTGCCTCGCGGAAGAACGGCGCCTGGGGACGCTGGAAACTCTCCTCACCACGCCGGTCACGACGACCGAGGTCGTGCTCGGCAAGTTCGGCGCCGCCTACTTTCTCTACCTGCTGCTCTGGGCCTCGACGGGAGGATTCTTCTACGTGCTGCAGCACTTCGCGGGCGACGCCCGATTCGTGGACCGCGGGCCGCTCATCGGCGGCTACGTCTTCGTGGCGGTGTCCGGCCTGCTCTTCATCGCGCTCGGGGTGTTCGCCAGCTCGCTCTCCCGCAACCAGGCCGTCGCGGGCATCGGTGCCTTCGCCCTGCTCTTCGGACTGATCAGTGGGCTGAGCTTCGTCGAGAGCATGGCCGTGCTCGATCTCGAGGTCATGCGTCCCGTGAAGGAAGCGGTTTCGTACGCCCAGGTCTTCCAGCACCTCGAGGATTTCTCGCGCGGCATCGTCGACACGCGACAGCTGCTTTTCTACCTTTCCGGCACCATTCTCGCGCTGATCTTCAGCATCCTTGGGGTCGAGGCGAAGCTCCTGCACGGCTGATCCCATGAGTCTCGCCGACAGCTTCCGCGCCGCACGCTGGATCCGGACCGCCAACCTGATCCTGCAGGCGATCCTGTTCACCACCCTCTTCAGCGGCCTGAACTACCTCGCGATCCATTACGCGTGGCGCCATGACCTCACGCAGCACCGCCGCCACTCCCTCTCGCCGGAAACCCGGAGCTACCTCAAGAACCTCCGCGCCGACGTCGAAGTGATCGTGACGCTCACTGACGATCCGGAGAACGAGGCCGTGGCGCAGGCGTACCGCGACGTCCGCGGCCTGCTGCGCGAGTACGTCTATGCGACGAAGGGCAACGAACCGGTGCCGGGATCCGGCACCGGTTCCGGCCGGGTCACGGTGCGTTACCTGGACGTCTTCCGCCAGCGACGCGACGCCGAGGTCGCGAAGGTCGAGCAGCCCAACGCGATCGTCGTGGTCTGCGGCGAACGCCGGCGAAATCTGGGCCTCGAGGAACTTTACCGCTTCGAGAACCGCGAGAAACGGGCCTTCCGCGGCGAGCAGGCGCTGACCTCGGCGATCCTCGACGTCAACCAGCCCGAACCCACGCGCATCTATTTCCTGCTCGGTCACGGGGAGATGCGCGCCGACGACACCGACGCGGTCCGCGGGCTCTCCGCGCTCCGCGACGAACTGCGGTCACGCAACTTCGAACTCCTCGGCATCGACCTCGCCCAGTCCCGGCGCATCCCGGACGACGCCGCGTTGCTGATCATCGCCGCGCCGCAGGGGCCGTACGATCCCTTCGAGGTGGAACTGCTCCGCTCCTGGATGACCCGCAGCCCTCCCGGACGGCTGCTCGTCATGCTCGCGCCGGGCTACCGGCACGGCCTTGAGCCGCTTCTCGCCGACTGGGGTCTGGTCGCGGACGACGTTGTGATCCACGACGAGGGGCCCGCCGGGCAGAACGAGACCGGAGACCTGATCCTGCGCAGCCTGAGCAAGGAGAGCCCGATCACCGCCGTTCTCCTCGCCAATGAGATCCCGGTGCGCTTCGGATCCGCCCGGGCCGCCCGGCCGGATCCGCGGCGGGATCGCAACACCGGCATCGACGTCAAGCCGCTCGTCGCGACCACCGAATCAGCGTGGGGCGAGCGCAGTTTTCGCTCGCAGCAGTCGGCCCGCTTCGACGCCGGCATCGACCTGCCCGGACCGGTCGTGATCGCTGCGTCCGCCGAGCGCGTCGCCCCGCCCAAGGACAACGTCCTGCCCTTCAGCGTCCGCGGCGGGCGGATCGTCCTTTTCGGCGGCGCCGACTTCGTGGCCAACGGCCGACTCGCCAACGCCGGCAACATCGGACTCTTCCTCAACGCCGTGAACTGGGCCGCGGACCGCGACACGCAGCTCAACATCCCCCCGCGACCCGTCGAGCGCTACCAACTCTCGCTCAGCCAGGACGACCTGCGCCGCCTGCGCTACAGCCTGCTCCTCGGCGTGCCGGCTGCCGTCGCCCTGCTCGGACTGATCGTCGCCTGGACCCGCCGCCGCTGACCCGTCGCACGCCCCGCCATGCGCACCAAAATCACCCTCGCCCTCCTCTTCCTGAACGCGGCACTGTTCGCCTTCATCTTCTATTTCGAGCGCGAGTGGCGCCAACTCGAACGCGTGCAGGAGACGCGACTCCGCGTCCTCGACGCGAGCGCCACCGATATCCGCCGGCTCGAGATCGCCGGGCTGGCGGAACCCGTCGTGCTGGAGCGCCGGGGCGACGAATGGTACGTCGCCGCGCCCTTCGAGTGGCCGGCCAACCCCCATGCGGTGAAGCGCATCCTGAATGAGCTGGTCTTCCTCGAACGCGAGGCGAGCTTCACCCGCGCCGAGCTGGAGCGCAACGGCGCGACGCTCGCCGACTACGGGCTCGAAAAGCCGGCGCTGACCCTCGCCTTCACCCCGGCGGGCGGAGAATCCTCCGGGTCCGCGCCCAGCCCCGTCACCCTCCGGATCGGAGCCGAGACCAAGACCGGAAACCGGCTTTACCTCCTCTCGCCGGATGGGCAGCGCGTGCTCGTCGTGAAGCGCAGCCTCGCCGACAGCCTGCGCGTCAGCCTCGACGAACTCCGTTCGGAGAACCTCTTCACCATCCCGGTTTTCGAGGTCCGTTCCTTCAGCGTGCAGGCCGCCGCCGCCAACAATCTCCGCGTGCGCGTCCGCCGCGAGGGCACCCGCTGGTCACTTGAGACTCCCATCCTCGCCCGCGCGAGCCGCACCGCGACGGAGCTCGCCCTCAACGCGCTTTCCACGCTCACCGCATCGTCCTTCCCCCCGCCCGCCTCGGCGGATCCCGCGCGCACCGGGCTCGCTTCTCCCTCCCTCCGGCTCACCCTGGAGGGCAACGGCCGGCGCGAGACCCTGCTGATCGGCGCGCCGAACGAGGCAAGTGGCGGCCCGACTCCGGCGACGGGCGATCGGGAGTACTTCGCCAAGCTCGAGGACCGCGAGGCGATCTTCACGACCGCCATCCCGACGGCATTGGTGGAGACGCTCGTGCGCGCCCAGGAGAACCTCCGCGATCGCCGGGTGCTCGATCTCGAGGGGCGCGTCGTCTCCTCCATCACCATCCGCGCGCCCGGTCAGCCGGAGTTGGCCCTGCAGCGGCTCGAGGGGGCCGCCACTTCCGGCGACGTCGGCAACTGGCAGATCGTGCGGCGCGATTCCGGCGCAGGCAGCTCCACCCCCCTCCCCGCCGACGCCGCGGCCGTGAACCGGCTCCTCCAATTCCTCACGCTGCTGGAAGCCCAGGAGTTCCGGAGCGACGCGCCCAGCGCGGCGGATCTGGAGAACTGGGGTTTCAACCGCCCCGAACGCGAAGTCACCCTGATCGCCTCCGGGCCCGGAACCGCCGCCCCGGGATCCCCGGCGGCACCGCCCCTCGTGCTGCAACTCGGGATGGCCTCCGAGAACGGGGGGACCGTGCACGCCAAGCTGGCGAATCAGGACTTCGTCTATCGCGTGCCGAGTTCCATCCTCGCGGAGACTCCAGTCGCCCCTCGCGTGTTTCGCGATCGCAAGCTCCGTGAATGGCCCGCCGGCGCCCAGATCACCGGTCTTGCCCTCACCCGCCTCGCCGATGAGTCCGCCGTGTGGTCGCGCCGGCTCAGTGAAGGACAGTCGTGGACCGACGCGCTCTCCCGCGAGGATCCGAAGCGGCGCTCCGCCGTGGAAGCCATCCTGGCGCAACTCCGGCAACTCACCGCCCGGTCCATCGTGGCCACGGAGTTCTCGCGCACGACCCAACTCGATGGCGAGGAACGCCCATGGGTCTATCGCCTCGACGCCACCGTCGCCCTCGGCGCGGGCGCCGGCGTGCAGACCACCGCCTTCACCCTGTTCTTCAGCGAACGCACCGGCGGCGGATCCCAGCTGGCGGGCGCCGAGGATCTCAACCTGGTCTTCCTCACCGAGACCGCCCTGATGGACGCGCTTTGGACCTTGGTGTACGGAGATCGCGACCCCGGTGCGCCCGTGGCCCCCGCCGCCGGCGGCACCACCGCGCCCTCGCCGTGAGCGCTTCGGGGCCGCCACCGCGCGGATCCGCCTCAACCGACGCATGAGCCGTTGGATCTTCCTCCCGCTGCAGTTGCTGCGCCTGCTCTTCGCTGGTGCCGGCACCATCGTGGTCTGGGTCTTCTGGCTCGCCCTCGCGATCCTCGCCGCCTACCAGGCGTCCATCATCATCCGGCGCGAATTCATCGTGCCCGATTGGGTCCGGGCCAGGCTCGATGCCTCGCTCGCGGAATCCGGACTGGCCCTCTCGGTCGGGACCCTCTCCTTCGATCCCACGGGGCGCGCCGTGGTCCAGGATCTCGTCCTCTCGGAACTCGGGTCGAACGAGCCGCTCCTCAGCGTGCGGGCCGCCGCCATCGAACTGGATCCGCTCCTGTTCCTGACGCGGCGCCTCGAGATCCACACCTTCGAGTTCAGCGGAGCCTCGCTTCACCTCCCCGCAATCCGGTCGCCGTCCGGACGAAACGAGGCCGTGCTCGAGTCGCTGGCCGGTCGCCTGCGGCCATCGGGCGACCGCATCGTCGTCGAGAGCGTGAGCGGCCGCCTCGGTGGCGCCGAATTCACCGTTGCCGGTTCCCTCCTGCTCCCCGGCCTGGCCGATCCGGGCCGCCCCGCCCGACCCGTCCCGGACGCGGTGCGCGACCTGCGCACGGCGTGGGTGCGGAGCGCGCGCAAGGCCTTGGAGGCGCTCCCCCAACTCGAGGGTATCCGAGCCCCGCGGCTGGCGATCAACCTCACGCAGACGCAGCCGCGCACATTCCTGATCCGCGCCGACGCCTCGGCGGAGCGCGTCACCGACGAACCCACGCGACGCATCACGGCGGAAAGGGCCCGCGTGATCGCCCAGCTCGCGCTCGACCTCGACGGGGAATCCACGTTCGAAGTCGCACTCTCCAGCCCGCGCATGAACCTTCCGGGCGGCGTGTCCGCCGAACGGATCGCTGCCGAGGTCCGCGGGGCGCTGGCGGCCGATTCTTGGTCGCCCCGCTGGGACCGTCTCGAGCTCGCCGCCGGCTCGCTCAGCCGCGGGCCCGTCACGCTCCGCCATGCGACGCTCCACCTCCTCGCCGCCGGGCTGGCCTCAAACGCGTCGTTCGTCTGCGCCGGAGAGCCCTGGCAGATCACCGTGGAAACCTGCGACCCCGCGATCGGACGCCTGCACGCGCACGCCTCCGGCCGGGTCAATGCGGAGCACCTTCGCCTCGCCGAAGTTCTCTCGGGTCGGCCGCTCGGATCCCTGCTCCAACTCGCCTCGAAGCCGACGCTCGCGGTCGACGTGTCGCTCGACGACGGCTGGAAGCTGCGCACGGCCTCGGGCCGTTTCGAAGCCGGGGCGGTCACCGCCCGGGGCGTGCCCTTGGATGGCGCCAGCGCCTCCTTCCGGGTCGTCGGAAGTCAGGTCGCCGTGGACGACATCGTGCTGCGGCAAGGCCCAAGCCTCGCGAAGGGTTCGTACGCCATGGACCTCGCCACGCTGGACTTTCGATTCCTGCTCAATGGCTCCCTGCAACCCACGGGCATCTCCGGCTGGTTCAAGGATTGGTGGCCGCGATTCTGGTCGAACTTCGAGTTCGCCGAGCAACTACCCACCGCCGACGTGGACGTTCGGGGACGTTGGGGATCGCCCGCCGAGATCACGGTCTACGTCGGAGCCCGGAACGGTCGCACCACGATCCGCGGCACGCTGTTCGATTCAATCAGCACCCGCGTGTTCGTGCGGCCTCATTTCTACGACGTCAGGCACTTTCACGTCACCCAAGGTCAGCGGGCGGCAACGGGGCAGTTCAGTCGTCTGATCGATCCGCAATCGAGGGCCCTGGACACGATGGCGTTCACGGCGAACTCGGACCTCGACCTGACGGAAGGGGCGCGGGTGCTCGGTGAGGAAGTGGAAGCGGTGGTCGCCCCCTTCCGGATGACCCGGCCCACGCGCTTGGAGATCTCCGGCAAGATCACTGGACCCGCCGCCCCGGAAGGGCCCGGGCGTCACCTCGCCCTCAATGCCTCGTCGGTGGGCGATTTCCTCTTCTACGACTTCCCCTTGTCCGGGGTATCCGCCTCCATCGCCGTCAACGATGATGACATCGTCGCGGATCCGGTCACGGCGGGGTTCGCGGGCGGGCGGGCGACCGGGCGCATCCACCTGTCGGGTCGAGGAGACAGCCAACGCCTCGGCTTCGATATTCGCTTGCAGAACGCGGTACTGGGCCAAGCGATTCGCAACCTCGAGGAATTCAGTGCCCGCCGCAACCGTCAGCCCGCGCCAGAGGAGAACCGCTTTCAGCAACGGATCGCCGCCGGGCAACTCGACTTGGCGGTCTCGGCGGACGGCCGTTTCGCCGACCTCTTTAGCTATCAGGGAGAAGGCAATGCCGAGTTGACGGGGGCCGACTTGGGCGAGGTACGCCTTCTCTGGGTGCTCTCCGAACTTCTGGACCGGACCCTGCTGAACTTCAGTACCCTCAAACTCGATACGGTCCGAGCCAACTTCGCCCTCCAAGGACGCAAGCTCGCGTTTTCCGACGTTCGCATCACCGGCCCCCGCGCCGCGATCGAAGCCCAAGGCGACTACCTCCTTGATCGCAAGTCTCTGGACATGAGGGCGAAGCTGTTTCCCTTCGAGGAATCAAACAGCCTCTTCGGGACGGCGGTGGGCTTGGTTTTCTCCCCCTTCTCGCAGGCGCTGGAGTTTCGGCTCACCGGGCCGTTGGACAAACCCTCGTGGGCCTTCGTGTTCGGACCCACGAGCATGTTGCGGACGCTTACGGGGAGCGGCCGGGGGGAACCTGAACCGAAGCCCTGAGGGTTCGCCGCAG
>CAZEJZ010000003.1:0-23696 GCA_964512415.1 uncultured Opitutaceae bacterium | reverse complement strand
AGAGGACCGGGGAAGCGTCGCGTCCGCCGGGTGAGTCGATCGTCGCAGCGGGGGATGACGGGGATGGCGTGGAGTGTGGCAGAGAAACGCGTGGAGACTTGGCGGCGGCGAGGGTGAGGTCGGTGCGGGTGCGGTGCTGGCGTGGCGTGGGCGACCGGCTCGGTACCCGCGGCCGACTGAGGCAGCGGTGAGGGTGATGCCCTCTCGCTGCGGAGGCCGACTCAGGAGGTGGTGGCGGTGGGGGTGGGAGCGAGGAGCAGGTTGCCGCGGGCGAGCTTGTCGAGCATGGTACGGACCTGGGGTCCGAGGGCGGCGCGAAGCTTGGCCTCGTCGCGGAGGGTCTTGTTGCCGTGTTCGACCTTGATCCGACCGGTCTGGGCCTCGCGGACGGCGACATCGATGAGCTCATCGACCGTGCGGGTGCCGTCGCAGTGGCTGACCAGGATCCGGCCGAGGATGTCGAGCGGGACGGCCACGTTGAGATGGCTGGTCAGATGGAGGTCGGCGCGGGCCTGCAGCCGGTGGAACGCGCTGACCTGCGGCTTCGCGGGGACGGCGCCGAGGGGTTGGCCGGCCTCGGCCTGGACGTCGATGAAGCCCTTGGACAGCAGGTTGAGGAGGGTGGCGGCGAAGGCCGATTCCTCCTGCTGGGCGAGGTCGGCGGCGGGGCGCTCGACGTGCGGACGGGAGCGGGCGCGGGCGCCCTCGAGCAGCTCGTTGAAGCCCACGGCGCGGAGCGCGTAGTCGGAGAGCACGGAGAGGATCGCCTTGGTGAAGGGGTTGCTCGTGGAGACCTGCTGCCCGGCGGGACCGGAGATCACGACCGTCGCTCCCGGCGACACGTCGATGACCTGCGGGTTGGAGTTGAAGGCGGCCTGGAAGGCGAGCGAGCGGAGAACGTCCGGACCGACCGCACGCTGGATCGGGAGGGGCGTCGGGCAGAGCAGCGTCTGCCGCATCATGCGGTTCCGCAGGAAGTCAATGTACTGCTCCTGCGCGAGCACGTTGGTGATGCGGTTGAGAGTGCCGTTCACGGCCTCCGGGAAATTGGCGGCGAGCATGTCGGACAGCGTCGACTCGCAGAGGAACTGCAGCCCATGGCCGGCGGCTTGGGCGACGAATTCGTGGAAGTAGACGGCGGACCGGTCGGGAGCGAGGTAGTCGTGAAACACGACGCGATCATTGACCTTGGTCGCGAACGTGAGCTCGTCGCGGAGCATGACCCCGTACGCCTGATCGTCGCCCGGCACGGCATCCGCGAGGAACTTCAGGAGAGAGCGCGCCTGCTTCACCTTGGTGGCGGGGTCCGTCAGGCCGCTGGTGTGGAACTGGGCGATCTCGCGCACGGAGCGCCGCATGTTGGCTCCGGGCAGGACGTCGTAGCTGAAGTAGGCGATGCCCTGGGGCGCGAGGTGGGCCTGGCAGATCTCCCAGAGCCGCTTCCGCGTTTCCTCGGGCACGCGGGAGAAAACGCCATGGACGATGATGTAGTCGAACGTCTTGCCCGGAGCGGAGAACGCCGTGAAGTCCTCATTCCGGAACTCCACGTTGGTCAGTCCCGCGGCCTTCGCGAAGCGCCGGCCGAGGTCGATCGACGCCGCGACGGGGTCGACGCCCACGAAGGACGCGAGCGGGAACGCGTCCGCCATCGGGAGCAGATTGGCGCCGGTGCCGCAGCCCAGCTCGAGCACCCGGGCGGTGGCGGGTGAAGCCGCGGGCACGCCAAAAAGGCGGGCCATGGCCGCGAGATGGTTGGGATGGGACTTCGGGAGCGGAACGTTGGGAACGGTCGGTGATTCCTGACCCGAAGTGGCTGCTGGCGCGGTTTGTGACATGATGAAGAACGAAGACGTTAAGTCATCCCTGACACCCTCGAAAGTAAAGCCTTTGCCGAGTTGGTCGCTCAGGAAAGCGCTTCCTCCGGCGGGGTGACGGGCCGGTTGGCCAGCTCGCCGACCCACGCCAGCTGGCGGGGCAGGCAGACCCCCCGCAGATCGTAGCGCCCGACCGCGAATTCCCGGGCGTGGCGGCCGAGCCGGGCCCGCTCCGCGGGGTCGCCGAGGAGGGCGACCGTCTCGTCGGCCAGCTGGGCCGGGTTGAAGAAGTCGACCAAGCGCCCCGTCTGCCCGGGCACGATGGCTTCGCGCACCGGCGCGGTGTCGCTCGCCACGATCGCGCAGCCCGCACTCATCGCCTCCAACAGGCTCCACGACAGCACGAAGGGGTACGTCAGGTACACATGAACCGTCGAGACCTGGAGCAGCGCGAGGAACTGCGGATAGGGAATCTGACCGACGAAGTGCACGCGCCGCAGGTCGATGCGATCGCGGACTTCGTCGAGGAAGATCTCCTGCCACGTCCGCCCGTCCGGGGGGCGGGGCCCGTAACTCACATCGCCGCCGCCCACCAGCACGACGTGCGCCCGCGGTCGCCGGGCGAGGATCGCCGGCAGGGCGCGCATGAACTGATGGTAGCCGCGGTACGGTTCGAGATTCCGGTTCACGAACGTGATGACCTCGTCGTCGCGGGTCAGCCGCAGCGGTGACGTTGCCCCGCCCAGCCCGCCGGCTCCGCCCAACGCGGCCGCTGCCGGCACCGCACCCGGTGCCGCGGGCCCGGCCGGCGCGAAGACCGCGTCCGGGTTCGGGGCGACCCTCGCGGAGTCGATGCCGTCGTGCACGACGGTGATGCGGTCGCGGAACGCGTGCGGGAACGTGGACGCCTGCCACTGCGTCGGGCAGATGCCCGCGTCGGCGCGGTCGAAGTGGAGCAGGTTGTTGAGATTCTTGAGTCGCACCCGGCACGGCTCGCCTTCGCCCTCGCCGGGAAATTCCGGGTCGAATCCTGTATCCGCGCCCGAACTACAATAAAAGAATTCGCAGTAGATCCCGAGTCGCGTGCCGGGCCAGACCTCCTTGACGAACATGCTCTCGCCCCACCCCGGGTGGGCGATGACGGCGTCGGGGACGAAGCCCTCGCGGCGGAGCTGCCGGCAGGCGTGGAAGACGGCCTCGGCGCGGATGACCTTGGTCTCGAGATCGATCACCCACGGGTGGATCCGCGGCGTCGATCCCCGGCTCGGGTGGTACGTGACGATCCGCACGCCCTTCCAGACCTGTCCGCCCTCGCGCTGCATGCGCAGGGCGACCACTTCGTGCCGGGGATCCGCGGCGAGCGCGGGGGCGAGGTGGGTGAACTGGCCGGGAAAGTTCTGGTGGATGAAGAGGAATTTCACGGCAGCGGGCGGGGCGGCGTTGCGGCAGGGCGGGCGGGTCAGCGCCGCGACGGCGTGGCGAAGTCGAGGAGCACCGCCCACGCGTAGAGCAGGGCGCCGCGTCCGCGGCGTCCGGCCGCGCGGTGCTGCATCGCTTGCACGTAAGCGCGGTCGCTGCGGGTGCGCGCCGGCAGCTGCGTGTAGGCGCGGGTCTCGGCGAGGTGCACCTGGTAATGGTACTCGAGCGAGGTTTCGACGATCGCGTACGCGAGGATCACCCACGGGGTGAGCCAGCCGAGGTTTTCGCCGTGGCGGGCGCGGAACACCGCATTCATCCGCCAGTCGGCCCAGGGTCGGGTGAGGGCGGCGCGCAGGCTGAAGCAGCAGGCGCCGCCGTGCGGACCGAAGAAATAGCGCGCCGCGTTGCCGTTGCGCCAGAAGTAGCGGCACATCGCGCCGAACGTGTCGCGGCCGTGATCGTGCCACGCCACCAGCGCGGGGTCGTAGCGCAGGGTGTATCCCGCCGCGCGGATGCGACGCGTCAGGTCCACGTCCTCGCCGTTGGGCAGATCGGGATTGAAGCCGCCGCTGCGGCGGTACGCCTCGGCGCGGACGAGGATCGCGGCGCTGTACAGCCACTCGCGCTCCTCGGCGGCCGCGTCCTGCTGGGCCCAGAAGTTCGCGTAGTCCGTCACGCGGCCGAAGAACCGCCGGCTTTTGCCGGGCAGGCGCGGCCCGAGCGCACCGAGGCGCGGGTCGAGGTCCAGCCGGGCCGCGCAGCCGAGCAGGAATTCCGGCGCGAGCTCCACGTCGTCATCCACGAACAGGAACCACTCGCCGCGCGCCCGCTCCACGCCGAGGCACCGCGTCTTCGGGGGAATCTCCCGCTGCGCGAGGACGACGGGCACGATCGGTAACTGCGGGTGCGCCGCGGCCACGGGACCGGCCTCGGTGCCGACCAGCACGATCTCCCACGTCAGCCCGGCCGCCGGTGCCTGGGCGCGGAGCGAGCGCAGCGTCCCGGCCACGCGTTCCGGCCGGCCCATCGGAATGATCACGGAAAGCCGCGGCGCGGTCGCGGGCGCCTCCGGGGACGCCGGTGATGGCATGGCGACGGTGTCAGCCGGAGAAACCGACGTCCCTCCGCCCGCGGCGGCCGAAGGGGGCGTGAGCGCCCGCGGCGGCGAGGGGTCCTTTGCAGATGCAGCGTCGGGCGTCATGGCCGCGCGGTCTGCGGCGGGCGCGTCGCCCGGCGGGGTGGCGCTTGGGAGGGTCGCGGGGCCGGGCGCGGCCACCGGCGCGTCGGGTGGGGCGAGGAGGGATTGAATGATCTGCAGTCGCGCGAAGCGATCGGCGTTGAGGTACAGCACCTCGTGCTGGAGTCGCTCGGTGAGTGCCGCAGCGGAGAGCGGCGTGGCGATCGTGACCGCCAGGGCGGCGGCGCGGCCGGCGAGCACGTCGCGGATGGCCTGCTGCACGCTGGCGAGCGGCAGCTCGGTCACGCAGATCAAGCGATCGAAGAGGCAGTGCCACTGGCAGCCGGCGCAGGCGGGCGTTCCTTGGACGACCTTGACGTTTGCCGCCGGCGGATGGAACCGGCCGCGCTGGCCGCCCCCGAAGATCGCGACGGTCGGCGTGCCGAGCCCCGCGGCGAGGTGCGCGTAGGCGGTGTCGTGGCACACCAGCAGATCGCAGCCGGCGAGGGTCGCGGCGAGGCGGGGCAGTTCCCCGGTGTCGAAACCGCGAATCGCCCCCTGCTCCGCGGCCGGCAGCGCGGCGAGGTACGGTGCATCGCCGGGACCCTCGATCCAGACGACCTCCGCGCCTCGGGCGCGCCACTCCTCGGCGAGCGCGACGAAGCGATCCAGCGGCCAGGCGCGGCGCGGGTCGCCGCCGACTCCCGGAGCGAGCGCCACCTGGCGCGGAGCGGCGGCCTGATCCGGCGCGGTGCGGCTGGACCGAGCGAGTGGCGGCGCCGGCGACCAGACGGGTGGCGAGGTGACGGTGCCGAGGCTCGGTTCCAGCAGCGTGAACAACTCGAGCAGTTGCGCGGCCTCGGCGCGGTCGAACGACGGTGCCCGGGTGGCGGTGAAGGACGGGTGATCGGCCCCGGCGAGCCGTTGGGCATCGTTGACCAAGGGCTGACGGACCGGCAGCGCCTCGAACCCGAATCGCCGCTCGGCCGGGGCGACGATCGCGGTGAAGTCGCCGACCCAGTTGCGGCTGACCAAACCCAGCACCGAGGCGTCCCACTGCGTGGCCCGCAGGAAATCGTGCCACCACTGCAGGCGTCGGCGCAGATCCTGACTCCACGCCTCGTGCGCATGCAGCGGGAAAGGCAGCAGCACCAGCCGGCCCGGATGCGCGGCCAGGCGCGCCGCTTCTTCGGTCGGCGACGCCTCGTTCCAGCGCGGCAGGAAGACCTCGCCCCCGATCACCGCGGCGATGGCCTCGCGGGTCGCGCAGACGTGCCAGACCAGCCGGACGTCGGGACGCCGGCGGAGGAGTTCCTGGACGACCCCGGCGGCGATCAGCTGATCGCCGAGCGCGTCGGGCTTGGACAGCAGCACTCTCATGCGGCGGGGAGCGGAACGAACTCGAGACTGGCGGAACCTACCAAGATCATGTCGGTTGCGGACGGTGCCCCGTTTTGGCTCGGGCGGGACGCTCGGGCAGGCCGCGACAGGGCGCGGTCAACGCGCAGGCCAAGCGAGCGGGCAAGTCACGGGATGGGCAAACGAAAAACCCCCCGATGCCCAGCCGGGCGCGGCGTCGTCGGGCCGGGTCGCCGGAGGAGCCGGGCGTGGCCGCACCGACGCCCGACTGGCGCAGCCGCGGAAATCGGATCGACCCGCGCGGAGGATCGCGGCATGACGGGCGGCGATGAACCTTGCTGGATCCGGCCTGCTGTTGCTCGAGGACGAGCCGCTGCTGCGCAAGACGTTTGTCCGGCACTTGGAAAAACTCGGACTGGAAGTCACGGCGGTCGCCTCGCTTGCCGAGGCTCGCCGCGCGCTGCAGGAGCTTAGTTTCGACTTTGCGTTGCTCGACGTGAACCTGCCCGACGGCCGCAGCCTCAGCCTCCTCGCCGACAAGGTCCTCCCGCAGCACACCGTCCCGATCGTCATGACAGCGGAAGGCGGCGTTAGTGGCGCGGTGGAGGCGATGCGCCTGGGTGCGGCGGATTATCTCGTCAAGCCCTTCGACCTCGACGAACTCGCGCCGCGTTTCGCGCGGGCGCGCCGGGCGCGGCAGACCCGCCGTGGGGACGAGTTCCGGCGGGCGACGGAGGTGGAGGAGGAGGAGCAGTTCTTCTTTGGCACGGCGCTGGCCGGCGTGCGGAGCCAACTCGACAAGATCCTCGCGGCGGACCAGCGCCTCGCGACGGCGGGATCGCCGCTCTCGCCGGTGCTGATCGAAGGTGAGACCGGCACCGGCAAGACCACCCTGGCGCGCTGGCTGCACCGCCGCGGTCCCCGCGCGGACGGCCCGTGGATCGAGGTGAATTGCTCGGCGCTGCCCGACACCCTGGCCGAGTCGGAGCTCTTCGGGCACGAGCGCGGTGCGTTCACGGACGCGAAGGAGGCGCGGATCGGCCTCTTTGAAGCGGCGGAAGGCGGAACCCTTTTCCTCGACGAAATCCCCAGCCTCTCGCCGGCGGTGCAGGTGAAGCTCCTCAAGGCGATCGAGGACCGCGTCATCCGTCGCGTCGGCGGCAACCGTGCGGTGCCGATCGACGTGCGCCTGCTGGCGGCGACCAACGTGGACCTTCGCGAAGCCGTGGCGGCCGGGCGTTTTCGTGAGGATCTGCTCCAGCGCCTCGACCTCTTTCGCGTCCGCATCCCGCCCCTGCGCGAGCGCGGGCCGGAGCTGGCGGCGCTGGCGCAAGTCCTGGTGGATCGCCTCTGCCGCCGGTATGGCTTGGAGAAACGAGCGATCCCCCCGGAAGGCGTGGCGCGGCTCGCGCAGCACCGCTGGCCCGGCAACGTCCGCGAACTCGCGCACGAATTGGAGCGCTCGCTCGTGTTCGATGACGACCGCCTGACCCTCTCCGGCCTCGCGCGCGCCGCGGGTGGAGGCCCGGGCGCAGGCGCGGCGCTTGGCGGGGCGGACTGGTTCAACTCCGCCTACCGGTTTCCGGCGGAAGGGTTTTCGCTCGAGCAGGCCATTGACCGCCTCGTGCAGACCGCGGTGGAGCAGAGCAACGGCAACGTCTCGGAAGCCGCTCGCCGCCTCGGCGTTTCCCGGGACGTCGTGCGCTACCGCTTGAAAGCCGAGAACCGCTGACCCGCGACCGGGCGGGCCTCGCGGAGCCACGCCGCATTGCGGCCCGCATGCGGCGGCATCGGCTCTGCATCGGCAGCGCAGCCGCACCGGTCCCGACGTGACACCCTCCCGGCTGGGGAAATTTCCCCAAGTCGTTTTCCTAAACCGGGGAACCCTCCCCAAACCGGGGCTTGATGCGCAAGCGCTCTATTGCATAAAACGTTGCTGAGTATGTTTTAGTGTAATTACTCAGTCGTGGCATGCGATCTGCAGAGGGAGTGGCACATCTAATTACTCCCATGAAGAAAATCCTGACCCTCGTTCTCCCCCTCTTGGCCCTTAACGGCGCGCTGCTGGCGCAGCCGACCACGACCGCCGCCCCGGCGGCCCCGTCGACGTCGGCGCGTCCGACGATGCCGACGATGCCGAAGATCACGCTGCCGGCGGATCTGCAGGCGCTGATCAAGCAGTTTGACGCGCAGCGCGATGCCATCCTGGCGCAGCGCAAGGCGGATCTTGAGAAGCTGAAGAACGCGACGGAAGCGGAGCGGGCGAAGCTTCTGGCCGACATGAAGGCCAAGGGCATGGAGCTGAGCGCGGAGCAGCGTGAGCTGGCCCGCAACATCCGCGAAGAGCTGAAGAAGCTGCGCGATGCCCGCAAGAAGACCAGCGGCTAAAGCTTCCGGTTGGACACACTTTGGTCACGGCGAGGGGTCGCCAGTGGCTTGCTCGCAGGGCGGAGGTCTGTTGACCTCCGCCCTGTCTGTTTCTACCGGCGGCTCTTGAGGGAGTCGTGGTGCTTCCTTCGCTCATGCTTCGCTGGCTTCGTTTCGTGGCGGTGATGTTCGCGCTGTTGAATCTGGCGCGGGGGGCGGAGGCGTCGCCGGTTGCTCCGGCCACGGCGGAGGCGTCGACGGCGATCGATCCGGCTCGGCTGGCGGCGACGTTGGCGACGCTTACGCCGGAGCAGTGGGAGGCCCTGCCGCCGGAACTCCGCGAACAGCTGCAGGCGATCCTCGGGCCTGCGTGGCGGTGGGGCGCGACCCTGCGGGTCGGAGCCGAGTGGCGCGACAACGTGCTTCTCAGTCCGGTCAGTCCCACGGCCCGTTCCCTCCTGCGCGGCCAGCTCGAATCGTATGTGTGGCGGCGTCCGGCTGGGGCGTGGGAATGGCTGGGTTTCCTGAATGGCGACATCGGCCGCCTGGTCGATCCCCTGCCGGAGCTCACGGGTGAACAGGAATGGTTCGGGCACGGCGAAGGCCGTTGGACGCCGCGGCCCGGCTGGCGGGTGGCGTGGACCGGGCAGGCGTACTATCAGGATCAAGTCTTTGACCTCTCGGCGACGGAGACGGAGCGCTTCGTGGCGCGGATGCGCGTGCGCGGCGCGCGGACCGGGCTGGATCTGACGGCGCCCCTGCCGGGCGCGTTCGCCGTGGTGGCGGGCGCGAAGGTGCACCGCAGCGACTACGCGGATTTTTCGGAGGATTTCACGGAGCGCGAGGGAGCGGCCGCCCTGCGGTGGCGGCGGGAGCGTGGCGAGCGGGGCTCGCTGGTGGTGGAGCTTGGCTGGCGTGGTCGCCGACGTCAGCACCCGGACCGCAACCAGTACACGGCGGGAGGTCGGCCGCTGCCGGGCACGCAACTGGAGTTTCGGCAGGACGAGTTTCGGCTCGAGACGACGCTGGTTCGCGGACCCTGGACCGCGAGCCTCGAAGGACACCGGATGGAGAATCGCGACTTGGCGTCGGGGTATTTCAACTACACGGAGCAGGGAGGCCAGGTGACGTTGGAGCGGGCCACGGAGCGTTGGCGCGTGCTTCTGGAAGGCAGCGCCTCCTGGAGCCGTTACGAAGTCCAGACCGTGGGCATTGGCTTCGACCCGCCTTTGCGGCGTCGCAACAACCGCGACGTGCGCGGGCGGGTCGAGCGGATCCTGAGCCCGCGATGGACGCTCTTTGCCGAGGCGCGCGAGGAGCGCAGCCGCGAGAACGAGGAGGGCGGAACCTACCGTGCGCGCGTGGTGTCGCTCGGAGTCTCGCGCACGTGGGAACCCTCGATGCCATGAAGACCGGACGCTTGGCCGTTGCGGCTCCACGACGCCTGGGGCCCTGGATCATTGCGGCGTCGGTCCTCGTGCTCGCGGCGTTGGTCGCGCTGGTCTCGGTGCGCCTGCGAGGGTCGCTCCGCGAGCAAGTCCTCAGCCGTGAGGCGGAGTCGGTGCATGCGCTGGTGGCGCTGCAGCAGCGTCTGGCCGAGGACGAGTGGGCGGAGTTGGGTGTGAGCATGCCATCGGAGGACCGCCTGGCGGTGGTGCTTCAGACGACGAAATTGCGCGGCGTGGTGGCGGTGCGGATCTATGAGCCGACGGGCCTGTTGCACGCGGCGGTTCCGGCGGTGGCGGATGAGGCGCTGATGCCGACGGATTGGAGCGCGTTGCAGCAAGGCCGCCCCGTGGCGCGCTTGACGACGCATTCCTCACTGCTGGCGGAGTGGAGCGCGGAGAGCGGGACGCGAGGCGCCTCGGACGGCTCGGCGGTTTCTGGTATGAACGAGGAAGCACGCCTCGCGGAGGCGGTGTCGGACGGGCCGGAGCTCCTGGAGGTCATCGTGCCCTTGGAAGACCCGCTTTTGCCGGAGCTGGCAGGGGCGGCGCAGTTCCTGGTCGACCCCAGCCCTGTGCGGTTGCAGTTCGCGGCGATTGATCGCGGCGTGGTGCAGCAGGCGGTGCTCGCGACCGTGGCGGGCGGCCTCTTGCTGGGCGTACTGCTGGCGTGGGCGTTTGCGCGGCTCGAGACGGCGGAGCGGCAGTTGCAGCGTCAGGCCGAGGACCTGCGGCGGGCGAACGACGAACTCCTCCTCTCGGCCAAGGTGTCGGCGATTGGCGCGATCAGCGCACACCTCCTGCACGGGCTGCGCAACCCCTTGGCGGGCATCGACGGCTTCGTGAAGGCGGGGGCGAGCGGTGACGGCCCGGATGCGGCGGACGGCGACGCCTGGCGGGAGGCGGCGGAAACGACCCGGCGCCTGCGGGCGATGGTGAATGAAGCGACCGCGCTCATTGCGGCGGAGCGCACTGCGGGCGCACCGGACCTGTCGGCCGACGACGTGGTGCGCGGTGCCGTGGCTCGCACGGCGGAGTCGGCGCGGCGGGCTGGCGTGGCGGTGCAGGTCGGGAAGGTCGGTGTCGGCGAACTGGATGGGCGCGTGGCGAGCCTCGGCGGATTGGTCTTGGTGAACCTGATCGAGAACGCCGTGCAGGCCTCGCCGCGGGGCGCGGAGGTCAGTGTGACTGGCGTGTCGGTGGCGACGGGCATAGCCTTTGACGTGGTGGACCGCGGGCCGGGGCTGGTGCCATCGATTCGGGAGAATCTCTTCCGTCCCGTGGCGAGCACGAAGCCGGGAGGGGGTGGAATCGGCCTGGCCTTGAGCCATGAGCTGGCGCGGTTGGCTGGCGGCACGTTGGAGCTGGTTTCTACGTCGGCGAGCGGCACGACGTTCCGCCTGACTCTCCCGCGGGCCGGGGCTGGAAAGCGTTGAGGCGCGGCGCTGGGACTCGTTGGGCGGTCGGGTGGAGAGCCGAGGTGGACCTTCGGCCGTGACAGCGTGTCAAAGGCTGGTCTCAATGCTCCCGTTCATGACCCCTCGCGCAACCTCCTGGCGTGCCTTGGCCTGCGTGGCTTTCCTTGTGGCGGCGACCTTGGCCGGCCGTGCCCAGACGGATGGGGCGATCCGCTGGTCGTTCACCACCGGGGGGTTGGTCCTGTCCTCCGCGGCGCTGGGGCCGGACGGCACGCTCTATTTCGGTTCGCAGGACAAGTCGCTCTATGCGATCCGTCCGGGGGCCACGGTCTTCTCAACGAGCCTGAAGTGGAAGTTCCTGGCGGGCGATTGGGTGGACGCGGCCCCGGCGGTGGGGACGGACGGCACCATTTATGCCGCGTCGTGGGATGGGAAGCTGTACGCGTTGCGCGATGAAGGGACCCGGGTGACCAAGCTCTGGGAATACACCCTCGGGGCCTACGTCTTCTCGTCGCCGGCGATCGGCGCGTCGGGTACGATCTACGTCGGCTCGGGCGATTCCAGCCTCTACGCGATCAAACCGGATGGCACCCTGAAGTGGACCTACCCGGTGAATGACTACATCGATTCGTCGCCGGCGGTGGGGCCGGATGAACGGATCTATTTTGGCTCGTGGGACGGCTCGTTGACTGCGGTGAGCGCGGAAGGCACGCTCGTGTGGCGAGTCGTGACGGAGGGTGGCATCCTCGGCTCCCCGGCGATCGCGGCGGATGGCACGGTGTACATCGGCTCGCGGGATGGACGGCTCTATGCGGTGGCGTCGGACGGCAGTGTGCGCTGGGCGTTCCAGACCAGTGATGCGATCGAATCCTCGCCGGTGCTGGGGGCGGACGGGACGGTGTATGTGGGCTCGATGGATGGTCGCCTCTACGCCATCGCGCCGGATGGCACGGAGCGCTGGCGGTTTCCGGCGACGGGGCAGGCGGCGCTGCTGCCCCTGCAGTCGCCGCCGGCGGTGCGCGCCGACGGCATGATCATCTTCGGATCGACCAACAACGCCATCTATGCCCTGCGGCCGGACGGGACGCAGGCGTGGCGGACGCTCGTGGGCGACTGGATTGATGCATCGCCCCTGATCGCGGGGGATGGTGCGCTCTACGTCGGATGCTATGACCGGAAGCTTTATGCGCTGAACAGCACGAGCGGCCCCGCCGCGACGGATTGGCCGCAGTTCCAGCGTGATCCCGCGCGGACCTCGCGACAGCCGCTTGGCGTGGCGGCGGGGGGGGCCGGGCGACTGGCGAACCTCTCGGTCCGCTCGCTTGCGGGGCAGAATGCCGAGACCCTGATCGTGGGGTTCGTGGCCGGCGGCACGGGCAGCAAACGCGTGCTCGTGCGCGGGGTCGGTCCGACCCTCGGGCAGGCGCCTTTCAACGTCGCCGGGGCGCTGGCCGACCCGGTCCTGCGCCTCTACGACAACGGGACGCTGCGCACGGAGAACGACGATTGGAGTGCGAGCGGGCAGGCGGCGTTGATCAGCACGACGGCGGCGCAGGTGGGTGCGTTTCCCCTGCCGAATCCCTCGAAGGACGCGGCGCTCGTGGCGGACCTGGAACCAAAGGGCTACACGGCCCACGTGACGGGCAACGCCGGCGGCACCGGCGTGGCGTTGGTGGAGGATTACGACGCCGGCGGCACCGGCACGGCCCGCCTGCGCAACGTATCCGCGCGTTCGCGCGTCGGCACGGGTGGTGACATCCTGATCGCGGGTTTTGTGGTGGTGGAGGGCCGGCAGACGCTGCTGATCCGGGGTCCCGGGCCGACGCTTGGTGCGGCTCCGTTCAACATCCCGGGCGTGCTGGCGGATCCGCAGCTGAGGATTTTCCGCGGCTCCACGGTGTTGGCGGAGAACAATGACTGGTCGAAGGCGAGCAATGCGTCCCAGATCGCGTCGGTGGCCGCCCAAGTCGGGGCCTTCGCCCTGCAGGCGGGCAGCCGTGATCCGGCGTTGGTGGTGACGCTGCCTCCGGGCGCATACACCGCGCAGATCAGCGGCGTCGGGGCGACCACCGGCGTGGCGCTGATCGAAGTGTACGAAGTGCCTTGAGGCGAGGCCACGGCTCGCTCCGGGGTGGACGCGCGTCGTCGGGGCCGCTTAGCGTCGTGGCATGTCCCGCGCCGCGCGTGCCTCCACCTCCCGTCCCTCGACCGGCGGGCTCTTCGACCTGCAGGTCAACGGATTCGCCGGCGTTGATTTCCAGAGTGACGCCCTGACCCTCGCGGAACTCCGGGCCGCGGTGCGGGCGCTGCGGCGGCACGGCATGGAGCGCATTCTCCTCACGCTGATCACGGATGACGTTGACCGGATGTGCCGGAAGCTGGACGTGATCGAGGCGCATCGGCGGAAGGCCCCGGATCTCGCGGACACGATCGTCGGGTACCACCTGGAAGGCCCTTACCTCCTCGCGGAGCCGGGGTATTCGGGGGCGCATGATCCCCGCTGGATGCATCCCCCGCGTCTGGACGAGTGGGAGCGCCTGTGGGCGGCGTCGGGGGAGAACGTCCGCCTCGTGACCCTTGCGCCGGAATTGCGCGGCTCACCGGAGTTCATCCGCGCGTTGGTGCGGCGCGGCGTGCGCGTGGCAGTGGGGCATTCGAACGTCGGAGAGGCGGCCCTCGACGACGCGATCGCGGCTGGGCTCTCGCTCTGCACGCACCTCGGCAACGGCGTGCCGCAGGTCCTGCACCGTCACGACAACGTGATCCAGCGCCTCCTCGCGCGCGACGAGCTCTACGCCACCTTCATCCCGGACGGCATTCACCTCCCGTGGCACGTGCTGAGAAACTTCGTGCGGGTGAAGCCCAAGGCGAAGGTGCTCTTCACGACCGACTGCATGTCGGCCGCCGGGGCGCCGCCCGGGCGCTATCGTCTGGCCGGCATGGAACTGGAAGTGGGCGCCGACCGCGTGGTGAGGCAGCCCGGAGAGACCCGGTACTTTGCGGGATCGGCGCTCACCTTGGACGAAGCCGTGACCAATCTGGAGACGCACCTTGGCTGGACCCACGCGGCGGCGACGGCGGCGTGCGGGTCGCGGGTTGCGCGCTTCCTCGGGTTCCCGGCCTGAGGAAACGGCGCGGCCTGACGCCGCGAGCGCGGAGGACGAAGGTCGGAAGCGAAGGTCGACGCTCGGCCCGGGGCGTCGCGACGGGCCTAGGCGAGAATCGGCTCGACCACCTTGGCGGGCACCACCCCGGTGAGCCGCTGGTCGAGTCCCTGGAACTTGAAGGACAACCGCTCTGGATGGAGCCCGAGTTGGTGGAGAATCGTCGCGTGCAGGTCGCGGACGTGGACCGGGTCGCGGACCACGTTGTAGGACATTTCGTCGGTCTCGCCGTGGACGATGCCCGGGCGGATCCCGCCGCCGGCCATCCAGAGCGAGAAGCAGCGCGGGTGGTGGTCGCGGCCGTAGTCGGTCTCGGTGAGCGTGCCCTGGCAGTAGACGGTGCGCCCGAATTCGCCGCCCCAGATCACGAGCGTGTCGTCGAGCATTCCGCGTTGCTTGAGATCCTGGATCAGTCCGTAGCACGCTTGGTCGACATCGCGGCATTGGGAGGCGAGATCGCGGGGGAGGGAGCCGTGCTGGTCCCAGCCGCGGTGGAAGATCTGCACGAAGCGGACCCCGCGTTCGGCGAGCCGGCGGGCCATGAGGGCGGAGCTGGCGAACGTTCCCGGGGTGCGGGAGTCCGGGCCGTAGAGATCGAACGTCGCGGCGGATTCGCCGGACATGTTGGCCAGCTCGGGCACGCTGGCCTGCATGCGGAACGCCATCTCGTACTGCTGCGTGCGGGTCTGGATCTCGGGATCGCCGAGTTGCTCGTAGCTGCGGCGGTTGAGCTGCTCGAGTCCGTCGAGCATGTTCCGGCGCAGTTCGCGCGGGATGCCGGGGGCGTCGTTAAGGTAGAGCACGGGATCCGCGCCATTGCGGAAGGCGACGCCGGCGTGCTGGCCCGGAAGGAAGCCGGCGCCCCAGAGCCGTGCGGAGATGGCCTGCACGTTGGCGGTCGGGCTCGAGTGCCGGGCGTGGAGCACGACGAACGATGGCAGGTCGCGGTTGAGCGACCCGAGGCCGTAGGAGATCCACGAACCCATGGACGCCTTCCCATTCTGCATCGAGCCCGTGTAGATCAGCTGGTTGGCGGGCTCGTGGTTGATCGCGTCCGTCTGCATCGAGCGGATGACGCAGAGATCGTCGGCCATCTTGCCGTGCCACGGCAGCAGCTCGCTGATCCACGTGCCGCTGCGCCCGTGCTGGCTGAACTTGTAGATGCTCGGTGCGAGCGGAAACTGGGCCTGCCCGGACGTCATCCCGGTGAGCCGCTCACCCTGGGCGGAAAGCCAGCCCTTGAGGTCCTCCTTGAACCGCGTGCGGAGGGCCGGCTTGTAGTCGAACAGATCCAGCTGTGACGGGGCGCCGATGAGCGAAATATAGATCGCACGCTTGGCGCGCGGCGCGATCCGCCAGGGTGCGGCAGAGGGACCGCCGGCGGCGTCGGCTGCGGACAGGCGTTCGCCGAGCAACGCCCCGAGTGCGGCGACGCCGAGCCCCGTGCCGCTGCGGCGGAAGAACTGTCGCCGCGTCAGCGCGGTGTTGTAGGTCTCAACGGCGGAACGCCACTCAGGATGGATGGAGCTCATGGTGGTCGGAGGAGGGGGATTACTTGGTGAGCGACTCGTCGAGGTTCATCATCTGGCTGGCGACGAGGGTCCAGGCGGCGAGCTCGGTGGGCGGCAGGGCTGGATCGGCAGGTGAGTCGCCGACGCGCAGCAGTTCCGCGGCGAGTCCGGGCTGGGCGCCGTAGGTTTGCCGGGCGGACGTGACGAACGCCTGCACCACGCCGCGCTCGTCGGCGGCGAGGCGGCGCCCGAGCAGGCGCAGCGTGATGAAGTCGAGCCGCGAGTCGAACGCGCCCGCGGCGCGCAGCGCGGCGGCGGCGAGCTGGCGGGAGGATTCGACGTAGATCGGGTCGTTTTGCACCACCAGTGCCTGCAGCGGCGTGTTGGTGCGGTCGCGCCGCACGCACGTCGTCTCGCGGCTCGGGGCGTTGAGGATCTCCAGCGCCGGATGCGGCGCGGTGCGCTTCCAGAAGGTGTAGAGGGAACGCCGATACAAGGCCTCGCCCTGGTCGCGCTGGTAGAAGCGCGTGGTCGATTCCTTCATGGCCACGTCCTCCCAGATCGAGTCGGGCTGGTACGGCTTGACCGGCCGGCCGCCGATTGTCCGGACAAGCAGGTTCGAGGCGGCGAGCGCTTGGTCGCGCAGGGCCTCGGCGTCGAGCCGGTGGCGTGGCCCGCGGGCGAGGAGCCGGTTGGCGGGGTCGCGCTCGAGCAGGGCGGGCGAGACCGCGGCGGATTGCCGGTAGGTGGCGGACGTCACCAGTTGGCGGAGCAGGCGGCGGTGATCCCAGCCGTTCTCGCGGAAGTCGACGGCGAGCCAGTCGAGCAGTTCGGGGTGGGAAGGCCGGGACCCGGTGATGCCGAAGTCCCCGGCGGATTCGACGAGCCCGGTGCCGAAGAGCTGCTGCCACGCGCGGTTGACGGTGACGCGGGCGGTCAGCGGGTGATCGGGCTGGAAGAGCCAGCGCGCGAGGGCGAGACGATTGGCGGGCGACCCGGCGGGGAGTGGCGGCAGGGCGGACGGCGTGTTGGCCTCGACCCGTTCGCCGGGCTGGCTGTATTCGCCGCGCTTGAGGATGTGGGCGTGCGGTGTGGAGTTGGTCTTCTCCACCATGACCAGGCTGACGGCGCCGCGGTCGCGGATCGGCCGGGCTTCGGTGCGGAGTTGCTCGAGTGCGGTGATGATCTCGCGGGAAGGCCGATCGATCGCGGCGAAGAAGTGCTCGCGCAGGGGAGCGAGGTCTTCCTTCCGCCGCTGCTCGGCGGGCTTCTGCAGGCTGGCGAGGGCGGACACGACGCTGCGCGAGGCCTGCTTGGATTCGTCGAAGGAGAAGATCCGATCCATCTGACGGAAGTCCTGCAGCCAGACGGCGCCGCCCGTGAGCCGTCGCTCGTCGGCGCCCGCGCCGACCTGCCGCCCGCCGAGACGCAGCGCGGCGGCGGGGCGGATGTCGTTGCGGAACATGCGGGCGACCCCGGTATCGATGAGCTTGTAGCCGCTGACCCACAGGTTGCAGAGCTGGAAGAGGCTGCCGCTGCCATCGAAGACGAACAGCACCTCGTGCCATTCGCCGGGCTTGAGCGGGTTCTTGTTGACGGCGCGGAACGGCGTGCCGCCGCGGCCCTCGGAGATGAAGAGCCCCGGCTTCCCGTCCTCGAGGAAGAGTTCCCAGCCGGGAGCGGCGTCGTCCTCGGTGCGGGCGGAGACGAGCGTGCCGGAGGGTGCGCCATCGACGCGCACGAGGAAGCGGAGCGAGAACTGGGACGACTGCAGCATGGGCAGGTCGCGGCCGAGCGGGATGCTGACGCCGTCGATGCGGGTCGCTGGGCCGAAGGGACCGGCGGTGGCGGTGGCGGCAGGAATGACGGTGACGGACGGAGCGGCGTTGGGACCGGCGAAGCGGGCGAGCGGCGTCGGGCCGTCGGTGCCGTCGAGCGGGAGATGGATGGCGGTGCGGTGCTCGCGGGGCGTGGGGCGGAGATCGGTCGCGGTGGCGCCCGCGACCCAGCGGGCGAAGTCCGTCTCGCCGGCGGCGCGGCGGTCGGCGAGCATGCGTTCGAGCCCGGAGATCCGGGCGTCGAGCGTGGCCCACGCGGCGCGGTCCTCCGCTTGGGGGACGAAGACGTTGGGGGCCGTTTCCGCGATGTTGCCGTCCATCGCGGGCATCGTGTTGTTCCGGAAGAACGCCGCGAGGGAGTAGAAGTCGCGCATCGTGACCGGATCGAACTTGTGGTCGTGGCAGGCCGCGCAGCTCGTGGTCAGCCCAAGCCACACGGTGGAGACGGTCTCGACCCGGTCCTTGGCGTAGATGGCCTCGTACTCGGCGGCGATGGCGCCGCCCTCGCTGGTGGTGGGCAGGCAGCGGTTGAAGCCGGTGGCGACCCGTTGTTCCAGCGTGGGCTCGGGGAGCAGGTCGCCGGCGAGTTGCTCGATGGAGAATTGGTCGAAGGGCAGGTTCCGCTGGTAGGCGCTGATCACCCAGTCGCGGTACGGCCAGATCGAGCGGTAGTTGTCGATGTGGATGCCGTGCGTGTCGGCGTAGCGGGCGGCGTCGAGCCATTGCCGCGCCATGTGTTCCGCGTGGGCGTCACTCGCGAGCAGGCGGTCGACCGCGCGGGTGTAGGCGTCCTCGGACGGGTCGGCGAGGAAGGCGGCCAGCTCATCGGGCGTGGGCGGCAGCCCGGTGAGATCGAGTGTGACGCGGCGGAGCAGGCGCGCGGGGGATTCCGGGGCGCTTGGCTTGAGGCCCTCCCGGTCGAGCCGGGCGGCGATGAAGGCATCGATCGGTGAACGCGCCCAGCCCGCGCCGGCGGCTGGCACGGCGGGACGGGTCGGGGCGATGAGGGACCAATGCGGCTGGTAGGCGGCGCCCTCCTTGACCCAGCGCTGGAGGATTTCGATTTCGTGCGGCTTGAGCGTCTTGTGCGTCTCCGGAGGAGGCATCTGCTCATCCGGGTCCGTGCTCAGGATGCGCTCGATGAGCGGGCTGGCGGCCGGATCTCCGGGGAGGATGGCCGGATCGTAGTCGGCGCGGGCGGTGACCGCATCGTCGCGCCGGTCGAGGCGCAGGCCCGCCTTCCGGGTGCTCGAGTCGGGGCCATGGCAATGGTAGCAGTGTTCCGAGAGGATCGGCTGGACGTGCTCGTTGAACGACAGCGTGACGGCTGGCGCGGCGGACTCGCCTGCGGGTCCGGCGTCCGCCGCTGCGGCCATCGCGGCGATGGCGGAGGCGAACCATGCGAGCGCGAGGCGGATGGGGCGCCCGTAGGTGCGGTGAGGAGCCGGCGAGGCGGGGTGACGCGGGAGGCGCGACATGGGCAGCGGGGCGGGACGGGAGGGCTAACGAGGTTCCGAAGGTGGAAGGGAAACGCTCACACCAGCAACGGGCGCACGACCTCTCCGTGGACGTCGGTGAGCCGGTATTGGCGTCCTTGGAAGCGGAACGTCAGGCGCGTGTGATCGATGCCGAGGCAGTGGAGGATGGTGGCCTGCAGGTCGTGGATGTGGACGGGGTTCTCGGCGACGTTGAAGCCGAAGTCGTCGGTGGAGCCATGGGTGATGCCGGACTTGATCCCGCCGCCGGCCATCCACAGGGAGAAGGCGCGGCCGTGGTGATCGCGGCCGTACTTTTCGAGGCTGGCCTCGCCCTGGGCGTAAGGCGTGCGCCCGAATTCGCCGCCCCAGATCACGAGCGTTTCGTCGAGCATGCCCCGTTGCTTGAGATCCTTGACGAGCGCGGCGCTGGCTTGGTCGATGTCGCGGGCGATGTCGGGCAGTCGGTTGTGCAGGTCGCCGTGATGGTCCCAGTCGCGGTGGTAGAGTTGGACGAAGCGGACCCCCCGCTCGGCGAGGCGGCGGGCGAGGAGGCAGTTGCGGGCGAAGGAGCCCGGCTCGTTCACATCGGGCCCGTAGCTCTCCAGCGTGGAGGCGGACTCCCCGGAGAGATCCATCAAGTCCGGCACGCTGCGCTGCATGCGGTACGCCATCTCGTACTGGGCGATGCGTGTCTCGATCTCCGGATCGCCGCTGGAGGCGAGGTGGTGGCGATTGAGCTCGGCGACGCCGTCGAGGAAGAGACGGCGGCGATCGCGGGAGATGCCGGGAGCGTCACCGAGGTAGAGGACCGGCTCGCCGGCACCGCGGAACTGGACGCCCTGGTGCTTGCTCGGCAGGAAACCGCTGCCCCAGAGGCGGGAGAGCAGGCCCTGGCCGGCGGCCTTCTTGTTGACGGAGACGAAGACGACGAACGACGGCAGGTTGTCGCTCAGTCGGCCGAGACCGTAGTCGATCCACGCGCCCATGCTCGGGCGGCCCGGCAGCTGGCTGCCGCTTTGGAAGAACGTGATGGCGGGATCATGGTTGATCGCCTCCGTGTGCATCGAGCGGATGAGGCAGATGTCGTCGACGATCCCGCGCGTGTGCGGCAGCAGGTCGCTGATCATCGTGCCGCTGCGTCCGCCCGGCTGGAACCCGAAGCGGCTGGGTTGGACGGCGAGGCGTGTTTGGGAGGCCACCATGCCGGTGATGCGCTGGCCGCGGCGGACGGAATCGGGCAGGTCCTCGTTGAACCGCTGGCGCAGCACCGGCTTGTCGTCGAACAGGTCGAGGTGGGACGGGCCGCCGGACTGGAAGAGGCAGATCACGCGCTTCGCCTTGGGAGCGAAGTGAGGCAATCCCGGCAGTCCACCGGTGAGCGGGGCGGGCTCGGCGGCGACGGCGGCGAAGGCGTCGCGTCCCAGCAATTGGGCGAGGGCGGCGGTGCCGAGGCCCAGGCCAGTCTTGGCGAGGAAGTCGCGCCGCGTGTGCAGGGATTCGTAGCGATGGCAGGACATGGTGGGCGGGGGCGCGAAAGGGAGATGAGCCGGACTCAGTTCTTGGTGAGGGTCTCGTCGAGATTGAGGATCATGCCGGCGACGGTGGCGGCGGCGGCGAGCTCGGCGGGGTTGAGGGACGGATCGGCGGGCGACTCGCCGACGGCGAGCAGCGCCCGGGCCTCGTCGGGCTGGGCGGCGAACTCCGTGCGCAGGCGCGTGAAGGCGCGGGTGAGCACACCGCGCTCGGTGGCGTCGGGCTCGCGTCCGGTCGCGAGGAGGAACCCGTGGGCCACGCGGGCCTCGTCGCCGGGACCGGCCTCGCGCAGGAAGCGGGCGCCGAGCTGCCGGGCGGCCTCGACGTAGCCGGTTTCATTCCAGAGCGTGAGCGCCTGGAGCGGGGTGTTGGTGCGGGAGCGGCGCACCGAGCACACCTCGCGGTCGGGGGCGTCGAAGGTGAGCATCGCCGGATGGGGCACGGTGCGCTTCCAGAACGTGTAGAGGCTGCGCCGATACAAATCGGGGCCGTGGCTCTGGATCCACTTGGTGCCGGGGTAGTCGGCGCCGACCACGAGGCCCGCGTAGAGTTTCTCGGGCTGGTACGGGAAGACGCTGGGTCCGCCGATTTCGTGGGTGAGGAGGCCGGAGACGGCGAGGGCCTGGTCGCGGAGCAGTTCGGCGGGGAGGCGGAGCCGCGGGCCGCGGGCGAGCAGGCGGTTTTCGGGATCGCGGGCGAAGTCCTCCGCGGATGCGGAGCTGGACTGCCGGTAGGTCGAGGACAGGACGATGCCGCGGAGGAGTGCCTTCACGTCCCAGCCGCCGTCGACGAAGTCGCGGGCGAGCCAGTCGAGCAGCTCGGGGTGGCTGGGCCACTCGCCCTGGTAGCCGAAGTCCTCGAGGGTCTTCACGATGCCGGTGCCGAAGAGTTGGGCCCAGAAGCGGTTCACGACGACGCGCGCGGTGAGCGGGTGGTCGGGCTGGACGAGCCACTGGGCGAGGCCGAGGCGGTTGTGCGGGGCGCCGGCGGGCCACGCGCCGAGCAGGGTCTCGGGCACTCCGGCGTCGACGGGGTCGCCGTGGGCGTCGTAGGCGCCGCGGTTGAGAACGAAGGCCGGGCGCGGCTTGGGCAGTTCGACCATGACCATCGTGGTGGGGATGGCACGTTGCAGGGCGAGATGTTGACCCCAGACCTGATCGCGGGCGGCGACGACCTCGTTCGTGCCGGACTGGGCGAGCATGAGCCCTTCGGAGAGCCAGGAATCGACCGGGGCGTCGGAGGGAGCCTTCGCCAGAGCGGCTGGGAGTGCCTCCGCGAGGAAGCGCTGGCGCACCTCGTCGGCGTCCGTCGCCCGCGGCACGCCGCGCAGCGCGTCCAGGGCGCCGCGCCAGCGGGCGCCGTCCGGCGCGTTGTCGACGCCGAGGCGGTAGGGCATGCGGCCGTGTTCGGCGGGCAATCCGTCATTCAAGACGTGAGTGGCGAGCTCGCGTCCGTCCACGAACATCCGCACCGCCGCGGCGCGCCGTCCGCCGGCGTAGGTCAGCGCGACCTGACGCCACGCGCCGGGCTTCAGGCCGGCACCCTTGGTCCGGACGACGAGGGCGTAGGCGGGATAGCGCTCGCTGAGCCGGAGCTCGATCTCGCCGTCGATCAGCCGGACCTCGCCCCCGCGACCATAGGAGGTGGCGGCCTTTGAGCCGCTGTAGTCGATGGCGGAGAGGAGCGGGACGTCTCCCGGATTGTTGGGGTCGGGCCGGAGCCAAAACGAGAGGGTCAGGCCCTCCTTGCCGGCAAAGTTCAGCGCCTCGGGCGGCAGGGTCGGGACGGCGTCGAGTGCGGCGGACGGGTCGGAGCGCCAGGCTGGACCGGTGATGCCGGGGACGGAGCCGTCGCCGCGGGCAGGGAGCAGGTCGGGCCCCAAGTGTCCGACCGATGCCTGCGCCTGGGCGAGGAGCGAGCGGAGGGCTTGGTCCGTTTCCGGCGAGCGGTGTGGCAGTGACGCCCGGGCGCGGGAAACGGCGGCCTCGAGCTCGGCGAGGCGGCGTTCCTGCTCCGCGAGCGCCTTCTGTTGCGCGGTGGTCGGAGCCGGGATCATCGGCACGGCGTTGGCGACGCGGCCGTCCTCGCCGAATTCCGGTACATTGTTGAGGAAGGCGAACAGGCGGTAGTAGTCGCGTTGCGAAATCGGGTCGAACTTATGGTCGTGGCAGCGTGCGCATTCGAGCGTCAGGCCCAGCCACGCGGTGCTGAGCGTCCGGACGCGGTCGGCGACGTATTCGACGCGGTATTCCTCGTCGATGATGCCGCCTTCGGAGTTGATCACATGGTTGCGGCCGAAGCCGGTGGCGATCCGTTGTTCGAGCGTGGGCGATGGGAGGAGGTCACCGGCGAGTTGCTCGGTGATGAACGTGCGGTACGGCAGGTTCCGGTTGAAGGCGTCGATCACCCAGTCGCGCCAGCGCCACATCGTGCGGGACGAGTCGTTGTTGAACCCGTGGGAATCAGCGTAGCGGGCGGCGTCGAGCCAGTCGAGGGCGAGCCGCTCGCCGAAGTGCGGCGAGGCGAGCAGGCGGTCGACGGCGGACCCGTAGGCGGCCTCGCCGCGGCGGGCGACGTCGGCGAGGAACGCGGCGCGGTCGGCGGGCGTGGGCGGGAGCCCGATGAGGTCAAAGCTGACGCGGCGCAGCCAGGCCTCGGGGGCGGCCTCGGGACGCGGGGCGATTCCCTCGCGCTCGAGGCGGGCGAGGACAAAACGGTCGATCGGAGCGCGGGGCCAGGCGGTGGCGTGGACCTCCGGGAGCGGGGCGCGCCGGGGCGGTGAGAACGCCCAGTGGCTCTGGTATTCGGCGCCCTCGGCGATCCAGCGGCGGAGCGTGGCGATCTGTTCGGCGGTGAGGTGCTTGTTGGACTTCGCCGGCGGCATGCGGTCGTCCTCGTCCGTCGAGAGCAACCGCGCGATGAGCTCGCTCTCGTCCGGCTGGCCCGGGACGATCACGGCGTAGCCGCCGCGATCCAGCGTGGCGTTCGCGGCGTCGTCGAGCCGCAGCCGGCCCTCGCGGTGGTTGGCGTCCTGGCCGTGGCAGTGGAAACAGTTTTCCGACAGGATCGGGCGGATGTCGCGGTTGAACTCAATTGCAGGTTCGGCCCAGGCGGAAACTCGGGCCGCCGTTGTGGTTGCGAACACGGCCAGCGCCCAGACCCCCAGGGTCAGG
>CAZEJZ010000002.1:0-25061 GCA_964512415.1 uncultured Opitutaceae bacterium | reverse complement strand
CGATGGCCGGCTTGTGGACGACGTGGTCGCGGTGCACTTTCCCGCTCCCGGGAGCTACACCGGCGAGGATGTGTTGGAGATCAGCACGCACGGAAATCCCTACCTCGTGCAGCGCGTGATGGACGATCTGTGCGCGCGCGGCTGCCGGCCGGCGCGTCCGGGGGAGTTCACGCTGCGGGCGTTCCTGTCGGGTCGGATGGACCTCAGTCAGGCGGAGGCGGTGATGGACGTGATCCGCGCGCGCAGTGACCGGTCCTTGGAGCTGGCGCAGCGTCAGCTGCGCGGGGAGATGGGGCGTCGGCTCGCTCCGCTTGAGGAAGGGCTGTTGCAGGCTTTGGCCGAGGTGGAGGCCTACATCGACTTTCCCGAAGAAGACTTGCCGGCGGAGGATCGGCAACGCGTGGTGCATCGTCTGGAGACCGTGGCGGCGGGGATTCGGGAGTTGCTCGCGACCCGCCGGGTCGGCGAATGGGTCCGGGAAGGCATCCGCACGGTGATTCTCGGGCGGCCGAACGCCGGCAAGAGTTCCCTGCTCAATCGGCTCGTCGGGTATGAGCGCGCGCTCGTGTCGCCCGAGCCTGGCACCACGCGAGATTTCCTCGAGGAATGGGTTCGCGTCGGGCCGCATGTCCTGCGTTTGATTGACACGGCTGGACTTAACCCTCTGGCGGAAAATGAATTAGAAGAGCGTGGCATTGCGCTCGGGCAACAGCGCGCGGCCGCCGCGGATCTTGTCCTGTGGGTGGTGGATCTCGCGGACCCCTCCCCTGCCCGTCCGCCGTCGCAGGCCACCACGTGGGATCCGGCCCGAACCTTGATCGTCGGCAACAAGAGCGACTTGGTGGTCTCGGAGTGGGCCGAGGCATCCCTGCAGCGCGTGACGAGCTCCCTCCCCCCGGCGCGATCGTCGACCGAGGGCTGGCGCACGCTGGCGGTCTCGGCGACCACCGGCGCCGGGTTCGATCGCTTAACCTTGGAGATCGAGGCCCTTGCCGACGGCTGGCAGCGATCCGCGGGCGCCGAGGGGGTGGCGGTCTCGGCGCGACATGAGCAGGCCCTGATGCGGGCGGAGCAACTCGTGGGACAGGCGCTCGCGCAACTCGGCGGATCCGCTCCAGGAACTCCGGCGATGGAGTTTCTGGCGAGCGATGTTCGCGGAGCCCTGGAGGCCCTCGGCGAGATTCTGGGCAAGTACGATCCCGAGCGGATGCTCGATCGTCTTTTCGCGACGTTTTGTATTGGGAAATAGGTCCGTCGCACGGAGCGTGCCGGCGGAGATCCCCACGACCATGAGCAGCATCAGCATGCAGCACACCGACGGATTCGACGTGATCGTCTGCGGAGCCGGCCACGCCGGCTGCGAGGCCGCGCTCGCGGCCGCCCGGATCGGCGCCCGCACCCTGCTTCTCACCGGCAACCTCGACACCATCGCCCAGATGAGCTGCAACCCCGCAATCGGAGGCCAGGCCAAGGGCCAGATTGTTCGCGAAATAGATGCATTAGGCGGGGAAATGGCTGTCAATACGGATTTTACGGGAATTCAATTTCGTCTCTTGAACGAGTCGCGCGGCCTGGCCGTGCAGTCGCCCCGCGCTCAGTGCGACAAGAAAGCCTACCAGTTTCGGCTCAAGCATACCCTCGAGTTGCAGCCCAACTTGCGGATTTTCCAAGCCACCGTCACGGGGTTGATCTTTGACGGCGGTGCCGTGGTCGGCGTGCGCACTAACCTCGACCTCGAGTTCCGCGGCCGCACCGTCGTCGTGACTACCGGCACCTTTCTGCGTGGCCTCATGCACATCGGCCAGAACAAGAACGAGGGCGGCCGCCTCGGTGATTTCAGCGCCAAGACCCTGTCCGCGAGCTTTCTGGAGGCCGGCATCGAACTCCGACGGCTGAAGACGGGCACCCCACCCCGGCTCCTGGGACGAAGCCTCGACTTCAGTCGCATGCAGGAGCAGAAGGGCGATGCCTCCCCCACCCTGTTCGCCTTCCATGATACTCGGGATCCCGAGCCGATGTTCCACGTGGAACAATCCGGGGAACAGCGCTTAGGTTGGGCTCCGGGGTCTGCGCAGGTGTCGTGTTGGATGACCTATACCACGGAGGAGACGGCTCGGTTGGTGCGGACGAACTTGTCGCGGTCCGCGATGTATTCGGGCGAGATCGAAGGCATTGGTCCGCGGTATTGCCCGAGCATCGAGGACAAGTTTGTTCGCTTTGCCGACAAGCCGCGGCACCTGCTGTTTCTTGAACCGGAGGGTCGTTCGACGAACGAGTACTACATCAACGGGCTCTCGACGTCGCTGCCGTTCGATGTCCAAGTCGCCATGGTTCGAAGCATCCCGGGCTTGGAGCGCGCCGAGTTGCTGCGGCCGGCGTATGCGGTCGAGTATGATTTCGCGCCGCCCACGCAGTTGCTGCCGTCCTTGGAGTCCAAGAAGGTCGAAAATCTGTTCTTCGCGGGTCAGATCAATGGAACGTCTGGCTACGAGGAGGCCGCGTGCCAGGGGTTGATCGCCGGAGTCAATGCGGCGAACAAGGTGCGGGGTACGGCGCCGTTGCTGGTCCGTCGCGACGAGGGCTATATCGGGGTGTTGATCGACGACTTGGTGACCAAGGGAACGGATGAGCCGTACCGGATGTTCACGAGTCGCGCCGAGTACCGTTTGCTCTTCAACCATGGGAGCGCGGAGCTTCGACTGGCCCACCACGCGAGGGCCCATGGGCTGATCTCGGATTCGCGGCTGGGGCGGATCGACGCCAAGCGGGCGGCGCGCGAGGCGTGGGTCGGGCGGTTCGAGCGGGAACGGCCGGGTGGGGCGCTGGGCGCGGGCACCTGGGGCGACGTTATCCGGCGGGCGACCACGGGTGGGGGAGCATGGCCGGAGTTGCCGACGGAGTTCCTCGCGCTGCCACCGGCTCTTCAGGAGGAGGTGCTGTATCGAATCAGCTACGCTGGCTACCTTTCGCGCGAGGAACGGCAGATCGCCAAGCTGTCCCGTGTCGAGAAGATCAAGCTTCCCGCGGACCTCGACTACGGGGTGGTGCGGGGTCTGCGCCGGGAGAGCGCCCTGAAGCTCAACCAGATCCGTCCCTATACCCTGGGTCAGGCGAGTCGTATCAGTGGGGTCAATCCAGCTGATATCTCGATCCTCATGATCTACGTGGAGTCGCGGACGGCTTTGGAATCCTAAGTAATTATTGCTGAGGTTCTTGTGTGAAAGCAGGGATGGCGTGGTAACCCGTTCACGGGGGTTGGAGCGGTGGGGCGAAGAACGGGTGGGGCGCCATGTGGCGTCGGCCGAGACCTGGCTAAATGAGAGCAGGGAGCGTCGGTAGACCGGCTCGATCGTGGGCAGGGGTGCTCGCTGCGCCGCGCGGGGGGAGTGCTCATAAAGGCCACGCCGGTGGTTGCGCTGTCCACCCGGCGCGGCTGTAACATTTGCGAAACGGACCGGCTTTGCCCTCGGCGCACCTCGTCCGCATCCGCTAGGGTGCGGGTATGTCGGAGCAGAAGCCGAAGAAGATTCTCGTCGTGGATGACGAATCGGACGTCACCGACCTTGTCGCGTACCATCTCAAGGCGAAGGGATTTGTCGTCCAGACGATCAACGATCCCAACCGGAGCGTCGGGGCCGCGCGGTCCTTCATGCCCGATCTGGTGATCTTGGATGTGATGATGCCCGAGCTCAATGGGCTGCAGATCTGCCGGATGCTCCGCGCCGATCCCACCCTCAACCGGGTTCCGATCGTGTTCCTCACCGCCAAGGCCGAGGAGAATGACCGGGTGCAGGGTTTGGAAATCGGAGCGGATGACTATATTTCCAAACCGTTCAGCACCAAAGAGTTACTTCTGCGCGTGCAGACGATTCTGCGGCGCCTGGCCGATCCGCGCGCCGAGCCCGCCGCCAAGCTGTCCGTCGGCACCATCGTGCTCGACCCCGAACGCCACGAGGTCTCGGTCGCCGGCAAGCCAGTCGAGCTGACCGCCACCGAATTCAAGCTGCTTCGCTTGCTCCTCGAGCGCCGTGGGCGGGTCCAGACTCGGGAGCACTTGTTGCTCAACGTCTGGAATTACGAGACCGAGATCGAGACGCGCACGGTCGATACGCACGTTCGCCGGCTCCGCGAAAAACTCGGCCCCGAGGCCGACTGGCTCGAGACGATCCGCGGCGTCGGCTACCGCATCGCCGAGCGTCGGCCCCGCGACCCTTCGTAACGCCGGGAGGAAGAGGGAAGGGCGCACGTGGTTGGCTCAGGCGATCGCCGCGGCGAGGACCGCCATGGGAGTCGCTCCCAACTCGATCGCGCCCTCCGCGCCGACGCTGCGGCTCCGGTGACTGGGCTGAAGCCGAGACTGCCGCAGCGACGAAACCGCGGCGCGCGCCTTTGTGAGGTGCTCCGGACGCGGGCCGCCGCGGCGCCTCGGTTCGTCACTCGCCCGCCTCGAGGGCAGGTCAACCGCTCGGTCGCGAAGTTCGTCCCGCGCACCGGTCATCACCAGCGGCGGATTGCGTCCGTCGCACCACCGTCGCACCGTGGTCGCCTTCGATCCGCATGCTCGTCGTCATCATCGTCGTCCTGAGCGTCGCGCTCCTCTGGGCCCTGCTGCGTCTCTGGCGCCACACGCTGGCGCTGCGGCGTCTGCAGAAGGCGATCTTCACCAAGCAGCCGTTGCTCCGCGAGGACGACCCGGGGACGCTCGGTGAATCTTGGGACGAGGTCTGCGACCGCACCAACGAGCTCATCGAGGAGGTCAATCATCTCCAGCAGCTCCGCAGCGGTCAGCTCGCGCAATTCGAGGCCACCCTGGGCAGTCTTCGCGAGGCCGTCCTCATCGTCGATGGCAACAACTACATCCTGCTCGCGAATCAGGCACTCCACGAAATCTTCCCGCAGGCCGTCAACATCCTCGGCCAACGTCTCGAGACCGTGCTGCACAGCGCCGCGTTTCTCAGCCACGTCGAGGCGGTCCGACGTGGTCCCGCTCCGCCGCAACAGGAAATTGAATTCGTCGAAGGCAGCGCGTCCGTTTGGGTCGAGGTCACCGGCACGGTCATTCCCCCGCTGGATCCCGCCCGAGGCACGTGCGCGCTGTTCGTGTTCCACGACGTCACCCGCCAGAAGCGGCTCGAGCTGGTCCGAAAGGAGTTCGTCGCCAACGTCTCCCACGAGCTGCGCACGCCGCTCAGCGTGATCAAGGGCTACATCGAGACGCTGGTTGACGGGCAGGAGGGCGTCGCGCCCGAGGACCGCACGCGGTTCCTCCTCACCATCCAGCGACACACCGAGCGCCTGAACTCCATCCTCGAGGATCTTCTCCTGCTGTCGCGCCTCGAGTCGGTGACGCCAGGCGTCAAGCGCGAGCCCACCGATGTCGCCGCGCTCGTCCGCGGCGTGATCGACGATTACCGCGCCCGCGCGGAGAAGGCCGGTCATCCGCTCGAGCTGCACGAGGAGGGCGGGGGGGCTCTCGGCCGCGACGTGTCGGCCGACCCGCTCCGCGTCACGCAGGTCCTCGGGAATCTTCTGGATAACGCCCTCAAGCACACGCCGCGTGGAGCCCGGATTGACGTGATCCTGCGTGCGCTGCCCGACGCCATCCAGGTGAGCGTGCGCGACACGGGTCCCGGTATCCCCGAAGTGGATATACCACACGTCTTTGAGCGTTTCTATCGGGTCGACAAGGGTCGCTCGCGGGACACGGGGGGAACCGGCCTCGGGCTCTCCATCGTGAAGCACATCGTCCAGCTCCACGGCGGACGGGTGTGGGTCGAGAGCACCTTGGGTTCCGGCTGCGTGTTTCATTTCACCTTGCCTCGTCGCGGGGATGGCGCGGGCGGTGGCGGTGGATCAGGCGCCGGGCGTTGAACGCATCTCGGCCTCCGGTGCGTGCACCGCAGCGACGGGCCGCGTCGTTCCGACGTTTGTTCGACCGCGCACCGACCACGAGATCGCGTGCAGGGACGGAGTGGACCTTCTGTCGCGGCTCCGTGGTCAGGGAGCGGTGCTCGTCAGCGCAACAAAACGCGCCGGGATCGGACGGGTTCGGAGTTGCCCGGGGCGCCCGAGCGCAAGAGGGTAGGGGGCTATGCGCCGCGCGGCATCGGGCCGCCGGACCTTCCGCCCGCTCCACGTCCTTCATCATGTGTCCCCCGTCCATCCCGGATTACCCGGCCGTGCTGGCCTCCCGCCGGGCGGAGCTGCGGGCGCAGCTCGCGCCGCGCGTCGCCGGGGTGCGCGCGTTGACGCTCGAGATCGGCTGCGGCCACGGGCACTTCCTCACCGCCTACGCGGCGGCGCATCCCGAGCGGCGTTGCCTCGGTCTCGACATCGCGAACGACCGGATCGCGCGCGCGCTGCGGAAGCGCGACCGGGCGAGGCTCGCGAATCTTGATTTCGTGCACGCCGACGCGGACGACCTGCTTTCGGCCCTGCCGGAGGATCTCGCGCTCTCCCAGGTGTTCGTGCTCTTTCCGGACCCTTGGCCGAAGCGACGTCACCACAAGAATCGCCTGATGCAGCCGGAGTTCCTCACCCGCCTGGCCGCCCGCTCCGCGCCCGGCGCGGGTCTGTATTTCCGAACCGACTACGCGCCATACTTCTCCGAGGCCCGGGCAGTCGCGGCCGCGCATGCGGACTGGGGTCTCCAGCCGGATGCCCCTTGGCCGTTTGAACACGTCACGGTCTTCCAGGCCCGGGCGGCCGCGCACGAGTCGTTCGTGGCGTTCCGCCGGCCAGCCGTCGTCAGCGCTGCGGATTGACCCACGACGGCAGCGGAAGCTCGGTCATCAGCCGCAGGCCGGGCTGGGCCGCGAGGAGCCGCGGAACGATGTTCACGAGCGCCGCCACGGTCGCCGAATCACCGGCCACGCCGCCTGCGAGGGTGAGGTGCAGCGCGGGATCACCCTTCACCACGACGGTGTCGTGCGGGTTCGGCGCATCGAGGAACATCTGCAGGTCGAGGATGATCTTCGCTTCGCCGCCGACGCGACCGATCGCGCGCTGGTGCAGTCCGCAGGTCTGCCCGCGCTCCACGCGAAAGAATGAAGTGGTGATCGTGGCCGGCGCGAGCACGGGTTCGCACGTCTCCTCCACCGACTCCAGCGTCCAGCCCATCGCGTGGGCCAGCAGTCCGAGCGACTGCTGGAAGCCAGCGTGCCCGGCGCGGCCCGCACGGAACTTCGCGCGGAATTCGTCCGGCGCCATCCCGCTGCCGATCTTCGCCTGCAGCGGCTGCCGGCGCGTCGAGGCGTTCACGACGCGCTCCACGTAAAGCGAGTCGACCCGCCGGTTCACGCCGGTGAGGCAGATCGGAAGCACATCCATCACGAAGCCGGGATTCACTCCGGTCGCCACGACGCGGGCGCCGGAACGGCGGCAGAGGGCGTCGTATTCGGCTGCCTCCGCGGGCGTCCGCAGGCTCGGAAAGATCAACTCCTCGCAGGTCGAGGCGACGCTGATTCCCGCTTCAAGCGCGGGGCGAACTTGCGCCAGCGAGGCCGCCGCACTCGATGACGCGGTGTGCAGGATCACGTCCGGCCGCACCCCGCCCGCCAGCAACGCCGTGATCGAATCGAACACGCGCACGCCGTGCAGCGCCGCCACGCCAGTGAGCTCGTCCAGCGGGCGGCCGACTTTTGCCGGATCGATGTCCACGCCGCCAACGATCTCGAGCGAGGCGTGCGTGGCGGCGAACTTGAGCGACTCGATGCCGATGGGACCGAGACCGAATTGGGCGACTTTGAGGCGAGCCATGGAATGAGGAAAAGTGAGGGGATCGTAGCAGTCGAGCGCTCGGCAGGACAGCGCAATCCCTCGCGCCCATCGGCGCGGGCAACGCTTGCCATGCCGCACCCGACTCGCAACCAATGGTCCCATGATTCTCCTCCCCGGTCGTCATCCGGCGCTTCTTGCGGTCTTGCTCCTGATCACGTCGCTCGCGCTCCGCGGCGAATCGGTTCCCGTCACGGTTCAGCCGGTCAGCGCGAAGCAGGGGATGGTGGTCGCCGGCCATCCCGAGGCGGCCGAGGCCGGACTCGCCGTGCTTCGTTCAGGAGGGAGCGCGGTCGACGCCGCCGTCGCGGTCTCCCTCGCCCTGGGTGTCGCCGAACCGTACGGCTCGGGCCTCGGGGGAAAGCTCATGCTGCTGCATTATGAGGCCGCGACGGGTGTCACGCTGGTCATCGACGCGATGGACGAAGCGCCCGCGGGACTGGATCCCGGCACCTACCGCCGTCTCGACGAGAAGGCGCGCTACGACGGCTGGACCGCCGTGTGCGTGCCGGGCCTCGCGGCCGGTCTCCACACCGCCCATCAATTGTGGGGACGCAAGCCGTGGGCGGACGTCGTGGCTCCGGCCATCGACCTTGCGCGCCATGGCTTCACGGTTACGCCCCGGACAAGCGATCTCTTCGCGGAGCGGATCGACAAGCTCCGGCGGGGCGATGCGGACATCCGCCGACTTTACCTTCCCGGTGACAAGGTCCCGGTGCCGGGCTCCAAGCTGGCGAACGAGGATCTCGCGCGCACCATGGAGATTCTCGCCCGCGAGGGCGCCGACGGTTTCTACCGCGGCCCCGTCGCGGAGGCCATCGCCGCCGCGTCCCGCGCCGGCGGTGGATCGATCAGCCTCGAGGATCTCGCCTCCTACCGCGCTCGCGTCACCACCCCGGTCGGCATCACGTTCCGCGGCTACACGCTGCACTGCGCGCCCCCTCCGGCCACCGGAGGCGCACTCGCACTCGGCATGCTGAAGGTGCTCGAGGATACGCCGATCAACGCGCCGCTGCGGTCCGCCGAGAATCTCGACCAGATCGGCCGCGTCTGGCGAGAGGTGCGGCCCGTGATCCAGCGCACCGTTGCCGATGGACCCTCCGGCCGCGCGGCCTTCGAGCAGCTTGTCTCGCCGCCATCCATCGCGGCGATCCGGGAGCGTCTCGGCGCGCGGGCCGCCCTGCCGCGCGCCGCCGCGTGGTTCTCCGATGAGCCGGATCTCCTCCACGCGTGCACGACGCACTTCGCGGTGATCGACCGCGATGGCAACATCGTCTGCGCCACGCAGTCGCAGAGCCTCCACTTCGGCGCCGGGGTCGTCGCGGCCGGAGTGATCATGAACGACTCGATGAGCAACTTCAGCTTCACGGATGAGCGCAACCCGAACTTCGTCGCGCCCACGCGCCGCTCGCGCAGCACAATCACGCCGACGCTGGTGATGCGGGAGGGTCGTCCGGTGCTCGCCGTCGGCGTGCCGGGCGCCGCCCGCATTCCCACGGCGGTGTTCCAGGTGCTGGTCGACGTGCTCGTGTTGGGGCGTCCGGTGGAGGCGGCCATCGGTGATACCCGGGTCCACTGGCAGGATCCGCTCGACCCGAAGCGCGCCGATGCGGTCGAGGCGGAGAACTCGCTCGATCCGCAGGTCGCGGGCGCGCTGCGCCTGCGTGGCTGGGATGTGACGCTGCGCGAACCCGCGGGCACCGGAGGCACGTTCGGCGGCGTCAACGTGATCGCGATCTCCGGCGACGGCGAGATTCGCGGCTACGCCGATCCGCGGCGGACCAACGCGGCGCGCGGCTACTGACCGCCACTCGGGCCGGCGAGGGCGCGGCGCAGCGGCACGATGAGGGCCGACATGCCCTTGTACGCGACGGCGTCGTCCGGCATCGAATCCAGCGTGCGCCGCAGGCGATCCCGCCGGTCCGGGTCCGCGACGAGCCCGTCGAGCCGGTCGATGTAGGTCCGGATCGTGAAGACGACGAAGCCCGTCTCGGGAAGCCGCCGGAGCGTCTGGCGCTCGATGCGGAGGTAGGTCGACGCGAGCACCGAGTCCGCGGTGAGGTCGGTGCGGCCGGGCACGGGGTGGGGCGCGAAGCGTGTATCCGAATCGTGGATCGTCCAGTTCAGTCGCCAGAACCACCGCTCGGGCGCGAGACGTTCGAGGAAGCTCGTCGCGGGCTGGGCCAGCGTGCGCGCGAACCCCGGCACCGGCTGGTGGATCGCCGCCGCATCCAGGCCGATTTTTTCCGCGATGTTCCACCGCGAGGGGAAGCACACGAGCCCGGCGACGAGGCGCGCCGGCGGAGTGGGGGACAGGAGGCAGACATCCTCCTGGATCAGCGAGCCCACCTGCGCGAGCGAGCCGGCCGCGTCGGAGGCCTTCGGGCCAACGAGAGGGCCATCGGGGCGAACCCGGATTCCAGTGGCCGTTCTGTCGTAGTGATTCGGATGATACTGAAGAAGGTGCGGTTCCAGCACCTCGCGCAGCTCGCCGGCCGCCGCGGCCGCGGCTCGGGCGGTGGCGGGGTCATCGGCGACGCGGAGGACAAGGTCGCGGGACGAGGCGAGGAGGGCGCGCTTCTCCGCCACGTCGGCCGCGAGCGAGTCATCGGGCTCGAGCCACGCCGCCGGATCCAGCGGCCTCACTCCCATCGCCGGGGCGTAGGGTTCGCCGGTGAAAGGGAAGTACGGAGACATGACCAACGTTTTGGCGGGGGCGTGCGCCGGCTAGGGCAGAGGCTTGTTTCGCGGGTTCGATCCGGCGAGGGCAGACCAAGACAGGCGTGCCGGACCGGCCAAGATCAGACGCGGGGCTGCCCGCGTCGCGCGGAGCGCGTGCCGTCCGGAAACCCGCACCGCGTCAGCGGATCTCGCCGCGCGAGACCGCGTCACTCCATAACCCCGACTCACGATGACGCTCCGCCGACGTGCGGTTCGGCTTGGGGTCGATCAGCAGGAAGGCCGTGCGTTCGCCCGGGGTGAACTCGCCGGAGATTCCCTCGAACACGATGTCCCGCAGCGTTCGCGTGTCGCTCTGCAGCGTCTGGATGAGCACCTCGCGGTCCTCGGCGGTCACGAGCGCATCCGGCGACGACCCTGCGGCGGTCGAGGAGTGAGTCATCGCGGGCGGGATGAAGGTGTGCAGCTGGGCGTCGTCGACGAGCCATTGCGACTCCGTATCTGCGAAGACATCCGCGAAATCGGTGTCCATCCGGACCTCGCTCAGGCTGCTGAGATCGAACTCCATCAAGTCCAGCGATGGGGCGCTGTCAGGGATGCTCGCCGTATCGAGATCCACGGGCATGGTCGGCTCGATGGCGATCTGCTCCAGGTGCTGATGCAGGTGCGCCGCAGTCGTCACCGGCCCGGCGAGCAGGTTCATCTGCGTATAACCGAGCGACTCGAAGACTGAAAGGGGGTTGCCGAGATCGTTGTTGCGCAGCAGCTCTCGGATGCGCGCGATGAACTCCGAGGTACGCTCGCTCGGCGTCACGGTCACGACCGTGCCGCTCGTCTCCGTGGTGGAGCCCGGGGGCAGGAACTTCACCTGCTGGTTCTTGTCGGCCAAGCCCGCGACCGAGACCAGCTCCGCCTGGTACAGCATCGTTACCGTCTGCGCGGAATTCAGACTGACGATCGAGACGCTCGGCGTCTTGGACGAGATCGCGAGGTGCTGGAGATCGGAGATGATCAGCGTCTGATCGAGATTCGCGATGTTGATCCGGCTCGCGGAACCGTTCAGCACCGCGATCTCGCCGCCGGCGGCGAGCGAGACGGACTGCACGTTCGTCGCATAGAAGCCCACGCCAACGGAAATGCTGTCCGCATCCAGCTTCTTGATGTCGGACGCGACGAGCTTCTTCAGCTGGTCCACCCCCGTGAACGTCACCGTATCAAAATTCCGGACCGTCACCGCAGTGACGAACGCCGGCAGCAGGTCAAAATTGATCGCAAGGGAACCGCTGTAGGGACCCGTGATGAACAACTCGCTCTGACCAATCCGGTCGCTGAAGGCGACGGAGAACTCCCCCGAGCCCTTGATCGCCGGCGTCACCTGCGCCAGCGCCTGCTCGAAGTCGGCTCCCGCCAAAAGCGTACGGGATTCCAGCGGTTCGAGCTGGAGTCGGCGGACGCCTGGGAGTGCCGGTTTCATGGTCTGGGGAGGGTGAGGACTACCGAATGAGGGGGAGGGGCGTCAAACTCAGAGTTCGGGAAGGAGGAGAATCGCCGTGTAGCCCGCCGAGACGTCTTCGCTCGGCTCAAACTGTAGTCGAATTCTGAAGGTTCCGGTGCCCGGGTCAACTATCGGATCGACGTGAGAGACGGTTCCGGTGGCAATCACTTGCCCTCCCGTGGGTAAGGAGACACGAGCCCGAGCTTGGCTGCCTTGGGCAAATTTCTTGAAGTAGCGGGCATCGGCGTAAACGAGCATCTCGAGGCGGGATGCATCGACGATCCGGGCCACCGTCTCAAAGCGTTCGACGGCCTCGCCGACCGATTTACTGGTTTTTAGGAACACGCCCTTGATCGGCGACGTCAGGGTGCGGTTGGCCAGTCGGCTCTGCGCGAGGTCGCGCGCCGCCTCGGCTTGGGCGAGACGGCTGGCGGCGAGATCGCGCGCGGTCAGGGCCTCGAGGAGTTGCTTCTCGCTGAAGATGTTCTCGGCGCTGAGCGGGCGGGCGCGCTCGTACTCCGACGTCGTGCGGTCGAGTTCCGCCTTGGCCCCGTCGACCAGCGCGATCGCCTGGGCGAGCTCCGCGCGTTCCGCGTCCATGTCGAGCGACAGGATCGGATCGCCGACTTGCAGCGCGGCGCCCTCCTCGACGTGGAATTGCTCGATCACCCCCGCCGCTTTCGAACTCACCCGCACGTCAGCGATCGGCCGAAGGACGGAGCGGAGGGAGCCGCGGGAATTGTCGTCCAGCCCACTGCCCGTAACGGGAAGCGCGACTTGGCCGAAGGCCGTGAACGTGCAGGTCAGTGCGACCAGCAGGAGGCAAAGGGCGGCGCGGAAGGGAGTGAGCATACGTGCTTACAGGAAGCGAACCCGGAGGAAATTCACGAAATCGCGGAAGAGCACGTAGCACACCGGCTTCAGGCCCGTGCTGAACTTGGCCCGTCCGCCGAATCCCGACTTCAGCAGCGACTGGTCATTGAGCGCAGTCTCGAACGGCAGCATGACGCTGAAGTCGTACTTGCCGCGCGCGGTATCGAGGCCGAACGCGATCTGCTTCGGCGAGTTCACCTCGAGTTGATAGCGGCGAGCTGGATTCGCGGCCAGCGCGAGTGAGACCGGAACCCGGCCCCGCTCGGTGAGGGTGTCCCCGAGGTAGATGAGGTCCTGCTCGCGCATGCTCACCTTCACCTGCCACACCGACGGATCAATGACGTCGAGCACCGGGTCGCCGATCCGCAGCACCTCGCCGAGCCGGGTGGAGAGCGTCTGCGCTCCCAGCACGATGCCGTCGATCGGCGCCCGCAGCGTCGAACGCTCGATGTCCAACCGCAGCTTGTCCGCAACCGCGCGCGCCTTCTCGGAATTGATCCTCGCCGCGTGCATCCGGAGCTCGTCCCGCAGGCTCATCGCCGACTGGCTCTCCAGCAGCGCCCGCTCGTAGTCCTGCTCAATCTGCCGCAGCTGCAGCCGGAGGTCGCGTGTATCCAGCTCGGCCAATACTTGGCCCTGCTTGACCGTCTCGCCCTCGCGGACCTTCACGCTGATCAGGCGCGAATTCACCAGCGTCGGCAGCGTGACTTGGTTGACCGGCAGGAGCGTGGCATCGCCCTTCAGCGTGTAATCGATCGGGATCAGCAGGATGATCGCAAGGATGACGAACGGGAGACCGTACTTCAGGAACTTCTTCTTGGCCGGCGTATCGATGTACGCTCGCTTGGCGCGCACGTAGCGCTGGGCGAGTCGAATCGAACGCTGGCGGTCCCAGTACAGCGCGGTGCCGAGTGCACGGCCGGCGGAGGTGCCGAGGTCGAGCATGCGTGGGAACGTCGCCACGAGGTTCTCCGCGGGCTTTACGCCTTCGAAAAGAAAGATGCCGCAGACACGGTGGTTGCGGTCGAAAAGCGGAAGCACCGTCGCCCAGTTCATGGGCATCACCTCGAAGTACTCCAGGACTTCCTCGGAGGTGTTCTCCGCGCGCTCGGCGGAGGAGCGGTTGATCATCGTCATCCGCACGGTGGGTCGACCACCTTCTGCGGCGCGCGGCGCGGGCTTCTGCGGCGCGGTCGGCGCGATCGCCTCCGCATTGCCGCCTTCGCCCTTGGCGACGGGTGTTGCTGGCGCGGGCGCTGCGGCAGTCGAACCACCCTCCGCCGCCTCCGTCGGACCGGACTCCGCCGCTTCCCCAGCACCCTCGGCGGGCGCGGGTGCGGGTGCCTGCGGCTGCGGCTTCACTTGCACTGGCACCAAGGAGTTCTGGGTGAGCCGCCGGGCCACGCGGCGCAGGATCACGGCCTGCTCACTGCGCGGATTCAACGTCTTCAATCCGCTGCACGCATGCAGCTCGAAATCATGCTCCAGCACCTGCTCCGCCGCCGCGCCCGGGAAGGGCTGCTCGTAATTCGTCGCGACGAACAGGCACACGCGGTCGCATGCGATCGTCTCACGCGCGAAGTTCACGATGTTCCAGCCGACGGAGTCGAGGTCGAGGTCGCCACTGAGGTTCTCCAGCAGCCGCGAGTAGCTCGTCAGCCGCGTCACCTCCTGCGAGATGTCGCTCAGGCGCCGCGCCTTGAGGTAGAGCTCCACTTCGGCGCACGCTTTCTGCAGCAGCGCCACCCGGGCCTTGGAAAACTCCGCCGCACCCGGCTCGAACCAGATGTGCAGCACGCCGACGACCGACTGGCCGAGGAGGATCGGCACGAACACCTGCTCGTACGCGGTGCGGTTGAAGATCGGAAGTTCGTCCGGCGCCGGCGCATCCTCCGCCGACAGCCCATGCAGCCCCGCCGAGGGCAGGGTGTGCGGCGCGATGCGCACCGGATTCTTGCGCGCCGCCGCCAGCTTGATCGCCCGCAGGAACGCACCTTCCTGCTCCGGCATGCCCCGATAATTCAGCGACTCCAGATTGCTGTGCAGCAGCCGCTGGAAAAGCTGACCGTTCTGCATCTCATACGCAAAACCCGCCGGGCGCAGGGTCGTCGAGAGGCACTCCGCGTGAACTCGGAAGTAAGCCAGGAGGTCGGGCGGATCCTTCGCCAGCTGGGCCAGTCGAGCGGCGATGTCATTCGCCGCGCGCTGGAACTGGGCTGCCACGGGATTTTGCTGCACGATCATGGCTGTGAGGGTCAGAGAAACTCGTGGAGGGCTTCTGATTGCAAACCTGAAATGTGCAGCGGGATCCCGGGGTCGCGCGGGCAGGGAAGGGGGTGTCAGTCTGCGCAAACGGTTGGCAAACAGGTGGGCCGTAGGGGGACGCGTTCGACTTCAGCATTGCTAAGGGGGTTGAGGCAACCTGACATCTCGCCCTTGCCATCGGTCCCCCGTCGCGGGATCAATCCTCTTATGGCCACCGTGCTTCGATCTTTGCGCTGCCTGCTTTCTCTTGGCCTAGCCTTTGCACTTTCCCTGCCTGCCTTTGGCGCGCCCAAGGCCGTGGCTCCGGAGGCTCCTTTGCCCGCCGTCTGGACGCTGCCCGCCGCCCTCGACCGGGCCATGCAGGCCAATTCCGAGATCGTTTCGGCCCGCTTGGAGGTCGAACGCGAGGAGGGCGCCCGCTGGCAGGTCCGCGCCCGGATGTTGCCCCGGGTCAGCGCTCTGGCTTCGACCGACGAGCGCGACACCTCGCTGATCGATCGTTCACCCAGCGAATTCAACCAACCCCCCAGCCAGCGTTCCGCCGTCGCCAAGTGGGGTTACGATATCCGCATCGAGGTCCGCCAGATGCTCTTCGACGGCCGCGCTACGTCCAATCTGGTCGAACGCCAGCGGCTGCGCCGTGAGCAGGCCGTGCTGCGCATCACGTCCGTCGCCAATGAGGTCGTCACCGCCGTGCGGCAGTCCTACGACGCCGTCCTCGTGCGCCGCGCCCAGCTCGCCGCCGAAACGCAGCGCGTCGCCGATCTGTCACAACTCGCCGACTACGCCGCCCGCAAGCAGGCCGTCGGTGAGATCGCCGAGCTCGACTTGCTCAATGCCCGCTCGCTGCTCGAGACCGCCCGCGCCGAGCAGGCCGACATCGAGCGCGAGGTTACCCTCGCCGAACAGCAGTTTGCGCGCTTGCTCCAGCTGCCGGAATCCTCCGGACCGATCATCCTCGAGGGCGAATTCGCGGTCCGGACTTTCGAGATGGAATACTCCGCCGCCGCCGCCTTGGCCTTCAAGCGGCGGCCCGATCTCGAGGCCGCCACCCTCGCGGTCGAATCCAGCCGCCGCCAGCTCAAGGCTCTCAAGGGCGACCAGCTCCCGCGCTTCGATGCGTTCGCCTCCTGGTCGAACCGTTCCAGCTACTACGATTCGTCCCGCACCCTCGATGGTTGGACCATCGGCGCGACGGGAAATTGGAGTCTCTTCGATGGCGGCGACAGCCGCGGTCGTCGTCGCGCCGCCCTCGCGGAGCAGCGTCTCGCCGAGGTCAAGCTCGACGAACTCGAACTGCAGATCGGTTCGCGCCTCCGCGAGCTGTACCAGACGCTCGCGCAGACGCGGAAGACGATGGCCGCCCAGGAAAACGGCCGCCAGTTCGCCACGCGCGCCTTCCAAGCCGCGCGCCGCCTCTATGAAAACGGACAGGCCAGCCTTGAGAAGGTGCTGCAGGCCCAGATGATCTCACGGCAGGCGGACAATCGTTACCTCGAGGCAGTCTTCCGCTACAATCTCACCGTGGCCCAGATCGAGCAGTCCATCGGCGGCTCCGTCACCCCGTAGCCCACCGCATGCAAGCTGTCCTGACAGACAGTCCGCCGGAAAGCGCCCCGCTCTCCCCGCGCGATGCAGAGCTGGCCGGCGTCATCCCATCGCGGCTCCGCGTGGACATCATCGTCCGCCGACAGACGTTCAGGCATGAGGAATATTATGTGCTCAAGGATCCGCTGGCCCTGACGTACTTCCGGCTGCAGCCGGAAGAGGCCTACGTCATCAGCCAGCTCGACGGGAAGCGCTCGCTGCTGGAAATCCAGACGCGGCTCGCCGCCCGCTATCCGAACAGCCCGCGCACGCTCGAGGAGTTGGCGATGTTCATCAACCAGCTCTCGGCGGGAGGACTGCTCAACCAGAACGCGGGTCGCTTCGTCGAGAACGCCCGCCGCCCGAAGCCTCAGGGGCTGTTCAACCTCTGGGCCACCGTCGTCGGGAAAATCCTGTTCTTCAAGATTCCGCTCGTCGATCCCAGCCCTTGGCTGGGAGGATTGGTGCGGGCGGTGCGGTTCATCTGGACGCCTTGGTTCATCGGCGGGGCCATCGCCCTCATGGTCTGGAGCATCGGCCTCGTCGTCGCCAACCTCGACGTCTTCTCCGCCGGCGTGCCGGATTTCTTCTCCGCCACCAATCTCGGGCTGCTGTACATCGCCATCATCATCACCAAGACGCTGCACGAGTTCGGGCACGCCACGACGTGCCGACGATTCGGCGGCGAAGTCCACGAGATGGGCGTGTGCTTCATGTTCTTCACGCCCTGCGGCTACGTCGACGCCTCCGATGCGTGGATGATGCGCAAGCTGCGCCAAAAGGTCTACGTCACGCTCTCCGGTGTCTTCACGGAGCTGATCATCGCTTCGATCGCCGCCCACTTCTTCATCTTCCTCCCGGATGGTCTCGCCCGCGGCATCGCGTTCAATCTGATGCTGGTGGCGAGCGTGAACACCATCGTCTTCAACGCCAACCCGCTCATGCGGTTCGATGGCTACTACCTCGCGTGCGACTTGCTTGAGATCCCCAATCTCCGCACCAAGGCCATCGCCTACGTGTCATTCCAGCTGCAGCGCGTGTTCCTCGGCTACCGCAATCGGCAACAGGAGGAGAGCTTCGCGCACGACTCACGGGAGAAGGTCTTCATCGTCTACGCGATCGCGGCCTACCTCTACATGATCTTCGTGATCTACGGCGTCACGCAGATCTTCGCCGCCATCCTCGAACCTTACGGGCTCCACGACTTCGGTCTCTCCCTCGGCATCTTCGTGGAGGTGTCCTTCGTTGCCTTTCCCATCCTAAAGGTCATCCACGACGTCATGAAGCCAGGCGCTCACATCGAAAAAACGGGCTCCGCCGCCCGCCGGGTTTCCCTGCTCGCCGCCGGCCTGGTGCTGGCCGTGGCTGCCAGCTTCTACGTACCCACCCGCTTTTCCGTCACCCAACAGGGCATCGCCATGGCCGCCGTCGGCGAATGGGTCGCCCCCGAGGTCACGGGCACCGTCGCCACGGTCCACGTGCGCACGGGTCAATGGGTCCAGCCCGGCGAGGTGCTCATCACGCTGTCCAGCCCCGAGGCGTTGGCCGAACTCGAGGTCGCCCAGGCCGACTTGGCCGCCGCGCGGCTCGAAATCGGTGCCTTGGAACGTCGCTCCGACTGGATCGCCGCCGAGGGCCGCGCCCAAGGTTCCCAGAACCTCGAAATCGCCGAAACCAGCTACCGCCGCGCCGTCGAACGCGTCGAACGCCTCACCCTCAAGGCCACGGTCGCCGGCTACGTGCTCACGCCGGAGCCCGAAAAGCGCATCGGATCCTTCGCCTCCCCCCAGACTCCGCTGCTGCGGATCGCCGACACGCGCGAGATGCGCCTCGTCGGTCCCTTGACCGAAGACCAAGCCCAGCTGGTCGAGGCTGGGGGCCGGGTCCACGGCCGGTGGATCGCCAACGCCCGCTCCTTCGAGACGCGGATCGAAAGCATCGCCAACCAGCCGGCTTCGCTGCCCGAGGTCCACTTCGGGATGCTCTCCTACTTCGGCGGTCCGGCTCCTTCCCAGATCCTGCAGTCCAACTCCGCGTTCCATTTCCCGCTCTTCCTCGCGTCCGCCCCGCTGCCGTCTGAGGATCACCAGTCCGTCGAGGGCTTGCGCCTGCGCGTTTCCATCGAGGGCCGCTCGACGACGATCGCCGAGCGGGTGGGGCGCTGGTTCTACTCGCTCTTCAAGATCGGTGGCGCCGCTCCCCACCGCCAGAGTTAGCCGGAGGCCCGCCCAGGCATGATCGACTTCCTGCCGCTGCATGATCGCTTGCTGGAGGTCGCTCTTCAGCGAAATCTGGTCGGCTTCGAGCAAGCCATGAAGAAAACGCTGGGCCTCTTCGGGCTCAGCGGCTGGGCCTGCATCTTCCCCCCCAGCCTCCAAGCCGGCGGCCGTGCCCTCTTCGTTGGCCACGGGGTCCAGACCGAAACCAGCCGGCTCCTGATCAAAGCCTTCAAGACCGGCACCGAGGACGCTTTCCTCCACGCCGAAACCGGGGCACCACTCCTCGCCAAGCTCGCCCAGGAGATCGCCCCGAGCCGCACCTGCCGGTGCCGCATCCTCCGAATCGCCCGCGCCAAGGAGATCGAGCTCGTCATGATCTGCTACCGCGCCCAGAGCGACCCCGAGTTCGACACCGTGCAGGTCAACCTGCTCATGCGCGTCGGCCGGCTGCTCGACCGCTGCTTCCAGGTCCTCGCTCAGGACCAACAGCAGGAATTCCTCGCCGGCCTGTTCCGCATGGTCGGAAACCTGCACCCCGAGGGCCTTTGCATCCTCGATGCCAAGCTCCGCGTCATCTTCGAGAATCGCCGCTTCCGCGAACACATGCACCTGTGGAACAACGGCGCCAACGCGTTGCAGAATCTCAGCCTGCCTCGCTCGGTCGAGCTGCCCGAGGACTGGCAGCGGGCCTGCGAGCAGTCGTTCCAATCGTTCAACCGGGTCGAGATGCCGCCCACCTCCGGCCGCATGGTCGTCTCCCAGAGCGCGATCGTGAACCTCAATCGGGTGGTCGGCGGCGCCGCCATCGAGGGAGCCATCCGTTACGTGGCGTTCCAGACCGCCCTCGGGGTCCGTCCGTACGCCATGCTCACGTCCTCCCAGCGGGAGGTCGCCGCCGCCGGCCCTGCTCCGTTCGCCCAGATCGCCGAGGCCCTGGGCTTCTCCCGCCGCGAAAGCGAACTCGGCGAAATGATCCTCAGCGGCGCATCAGCGCAGGATATTGCGAACCAGTTGAAGATTTCCCTGCCGACGGTGAAGACTCATATCAGTAACATTCTGCGGAAATCGGGGGTGAAGACCCGCCTTGAGTTCGTCGGCCTCTGCCGGAACCCCAACGCACGGATCGTGAGCGAAAATGGCGGCAGCGCCGCCTAGGAAAGTCGGCCCTGAAACGGTCGCCGCAGCCGAGCTTATGACCCCCTTTGGGCGCTTCTTATCGCCCGAGTCGAAGCCAGAAAGACATGGATTCGTGTGCGCCTCCCCAGCGGAGACTCTCGGGCCTTTATTTCGTATCCGGTTACGCGCTTTTTCGCCTCCGTGAAGGCGTTTGTAAACACACGGCTGGCTACCCCCGGTTTCCCTCGGAGGCCAAACGTAAAATCATCCGAATGGATGATAGCACTCAACCTCCGACTCTGGTAGGATTTGGGGATGACGAGCCATAGGTTTCTTTCTTTTCGACGGGCCTGCGGTGCGTCTTCACGTCTCTAATTTCACTCCCCAAAAAGTACTCTCCTAACTCTCCTAAACATGAAAAAGCTGAATCGTAGTTCCAAGAAGAAGATGCGTTCCTCCCTGCGGGTTGAAACGCTCGAGCAGCGCCAGTTGCTCGCTGGAATCACCGGTGGTGGCACCGAGGTGGGCTCAAACATCGTTCACCCGAACGGCAATATTTATGACCAGGTTCTGATGACCGGTTCGTCGGTCACCGTCACGGCCGACCCGACGCAGATCACGCGCGTGTCGTTCCTCGATCTCTCGGGCGACATCGTGCAGGTCGAGTTCAGCGGCGCGGGCTCGCTGAATGTCTCGCTCGATTCCGACACCTTCAAGGGTCCGGCCGAGCCGACGATGTACAACCAGCCGGGCGTCAAGTACGTCAGCGGTCTGGCTTCCTTCACGATCACGGGCGCGGATAGCTCGACGAACGTCAGCATCTTCACCGTCGGCACGGCCACGGCTCACCGCGGCGCCGACAATCCGCTCTTCGCCGGTGGCAAGATGGGGGGCAACAACCTTGCTGACGTCCAACGCCTCACGATCGTGGCGGATCCGTCGAACGCGAATGGCTCGGCCTTCGGTCGTATCGGAGCGGGCAACACCGTCTTTAGCGGCAGCAGTGGCGTGGTGGGTATCTCCGCGACCAACGTCCAGGTGCAGAATGCCGTCGTGATTGGCGACATCGACGCCTCCGGCACGGCGATTCCGACGCTGACCTTCGGTGCCGACTCCCAGTTCGCCCGGGTCACGGTCGCCGGTGGCGATCTGGTCAACTCCAAGCCGATCAACAGCGCGGGCTACAATTACGACCTGCTGCTTTCGGCCGGCACGACGTCCAAGGGCACCTCGCTGCCCGCGCAGGACTCGTACGCCCAGCTGCAGTTCACCCAGGCTCCGGCTTCGGTCGCGGATGCGATCGCGAAAAATCCGCCAGCGGTCACCAACTTCACCGTCACGGCCACGCAGATCGTCCAGAACAATGCGATCGCCGGCAACAATGCCGTCACGGTCAATGCGGGCGACACCGGCACGGCCAACGTCACGCTGCAGACCGACGCGGTCACGTCCGACGGCGGCTTCATCGTCTCGGGCAACGCGAAGATCAACCTGACTGCGGGCGGCTCGAGCGACACCATCTCGGTCGTCGGCAGCGGCAGCAACACGATCTCCACCGGTGCCGGCAACGACACCGTGGTGCTGTACACGACCGGCACGAATGCGGTCAATGTCGGCACGGGCGCGGACAACGTGACCGGCGGCACGGGAGCCGACACGGTGACCTTCGGCGCGGGCAACTTCACCGGCGCGGACGCCGTTGATCTCGGTGCGGGCAATGACACGGTCATCCTTTCGGGCGCGGGCAACGTGGCCAGCGCCGGCAACCTGGTCGGCGTCGAGAACGTCGTCCTCGCGGGTGGCTCGCTGACGATCGGCCGCGCCGATCTGGCGACCTACATCACCGCCGGGCTCTCGAGCATCTCCGGCCAGACCGGCACGAACACGCTCGTGGTGACGGCTGCCGCGAACGAGACCGTCGACCTGACGGGCCTGTCCATCTCGGCCCTGAACAACCTCACCGTCGACGCGATCGGCGGCGCCGGCAACGTCACGCTCCGCCTCACCGCAGCGCAGATCGCCGGGGTCACGAGCCTTTCGGCCGCGACGGGCGACACGCTCACGATCAACACGTCGGTCGCCGGCTTCCAGGCGCTCGGCACCAAGGCCGGCACGGCCACCGTGACGCTCACCGACACGATCGCCAACCTCGTCGCGGCCGGCTCCGCCATCCAGGGCCTCTCCGCCACGATCACCGGTACGCTCACCGTCTCCGATGCCCTCGGAGCGCTCGGCATCTCGACGGCGGTCAGCTACACGATCACCGACACCGCGGCCAACCTCGCGCTCGGTTCCAAGGCCATCTTCGACAAGGCGACCAAGATCACCGCCACCACCAGCGCCACTGCAGCGCAGGCCGCGGCGATCGACGCACTCCTCGACACGTCCACCTTCGTCCGCAGCAACACCAGCCTGTCCTACTCGGTCACCGACACGGCGCAGATGCTGGCCACCCAGACGTCGGGCCTCGGCGACGCCGCGAGCGTCACCGCCACGACGACTGCCACCGCGAAGGAAGCGGCGTCCATCTCCGCCGGCGCCGCTGCCGGCTCGGTCACGACGACCGCCAGCTACGCCGTCGTCGATACGGTCGCCAACCTGACGGCCTCCGTCGGCGTGGGCGCCGAACTCGCCGCGCTGAATGTCGCCTCGAGCGTCACGGTCAGCGACAAGATCACCGATGTCACGTCCCTGCAGGCGATCAACTCCGCGCTCCTCGGCGCCGCGGGCGGCCTCACGAAGGTCGCCTCCGGCTACACGCTGGAAGAGCAGTACTCGGACCTCGTCGGCAACACGACCGAGGCCAACGCCGCCGGCGCGATCCGCGTCACCGACACGCTCAATGTCACGCAGGCCAACGTCATCGGCGCCCTCACCAACTCCGGGACCAAGGCCTACACGCTGAGCGACTCCACCATCGCGCTGCTCGGCGCCTCGTCCGTGCTCGTCTCCACCGCCACGGCCGTCGCCAGCAACAGCGTCACGGTCAGCGCGAGCGAGCTGAACAGCCTCGTCGCCAAGTTCGGTTCCACGAAGTACAACGACACGTCACTCACGGTCGTCGGCACCGCCGCCGAACTCGCCACGCTGTCCACCGCCGCCATCGCTGAAATCAGCAGCGCCGGCGTCGGCGGTTCGCTCGTCTACACCGCGGGTAGCAAGGCCTCTCTCGCCGATATCGTCGCGCTGCGCGCGGCCCTCGGCACGACCAACCTCGCGCTGCTGCCCGCCTACACCGTCACCGACACCGTCGCCAACCTGACGGCCGGTGCCAACGACGCCACGCAGCTCGCCGTCCTCGATGCGGCTGCCTCGGTCGTCGTATCCGACGTCTCGTCGGTCTCGCAGATCAGCAACCTGAACACCAAGCTCGCCGGTCTCGCGGGCGGTCTCAGCAGCGTCGCCTCCGGCTACACGCTGACCGACTCCGCCTCGAACCTCACGTCCTCCACCGCCGGAGTCGATGCCATCGTCGACGCCGCCGCCAAGGTGAACGTCTCGGGCAGCGCCAGCGTCTCGCAGGCGAACACGATCCTCGGTCGCTTCGGCATCAGCGGCGCCGCCGCGGTCCCGGGCACCGACGTGGTCTACACGCTGCGTGACTCGGCCGCCAACCTCCTCGCGGGCGCCCCCGCCACCGTCAACGGCTCGTCCGGCTTCTCGATCTCGGACTCGTCCGTCACGGTCGCCACCGCCGACTCGCTGCTCCTCAACACGAAGTTCGACAAGATCTACGCGATCCGCGACGGCGTCAGCGTCCTCAAGGGCAGCGGCGCTCCGCTGCTCGCCACGCTCGCCGGCGCTTCGTCGGTCACGCTCCAGGACTCCGTCGCCAACATCGGCACGGCCGATGGTGACCTCGCCCGCGCTCGCGCTGGCACGGTGATCGTCTCCGACAGCCTCGCCAACCTCACCGGCGCCACGGATGCCGTCAAGGCCGCCGCCACGCGCTTCAGCATCAGCGGCACGGTCAGCGTCGCCACCGACGTCGGTGCCGTGAACGCCCTGCAGGCCCTGAAGCCGACCGCTTACACGGTCGCTCCGGCGTCCTTCTCGGCCCTCACGAGCACCGCCACCGGCGTCTCGACCTTCGTAGCCAACGCGGCCTCGGTCAGCGTCACCGGCACGGTCACCGTCGCTCAGGCCACCACGTTGTCCGGCAGCGTCACCGGCACGCTCGCCTACGACGTCGCCGACACCGCCGCGAACCTCGCCAACGCGTCCTCCACGCTTCTGGCGCGGGACACGAACGGTGCCACGATCTCCGGGTCCACCGTCGTCAACGCCGCTCAGGCGACGATCCTCAACGGTCGCACGATCGCCGGCTACACGATCTCCGACACCGCCGCGAATATCTCGGCCGCGTCGTCCACCGTCGTCCTCGCCGCCGCGGGTGGCGTGGGTTCTGGCGTGACCATCACCGACGATGGCCTGGCCACGCTCAGCGTGGCCGTTGCCGCGAAGGTCTATGGCGCCGTCGGCCTGTCCGCTGGTAATTACAGCATCACCGACACGGCCGCGAACCTCGCCGCCGCCAACTCGTCCCTCATCGGCTTCGCCCAGAACGTTGTCGCCACGAGCGCCGCCACCGCGGCCCAGGCGAACGCGATCGCCGGCTTCAAGGCGATGGGTACGATCACGTTCGACGTGTCCGACACGGCGGCGAATCTCGCCGATCCGTTCAACGCGACGGGTCTCAACGCCGCGCGCAACCTGTCGGTGTCCACCGGCACCGCCACGGTCGCCCAGGCTGTGGCCATCAAGGCGCTCAGCAACGCCGGCACCGAGAGCTATGCGATTTCCGACACCGTCGCCAATCTGGTGACGGCCGGCATCTCCAGCGGCAGCTCCGCCACCAAGGCCGCGAGCATCGCCGCCATCGAGGCCGCCACGGGCACCGTCACGGTCACCGACGCGGTCAATGCCGCGCAGGCCACCGCGATCGCCGCGCTCGTCAAGCCGGTCGCTTACAGCATCAGCGACACGGCCGCCGGTCTCGGCGCGTCCACCGTCACGGCGGGTGCGCTCAGCGAAGCCAACAACATCACGGT
>CAZEJZ010000001.1:0-26549 GCA_964512415.1 uncultured Opitutaceae bacterium | reverse complement strand
ACGCGCACCTGGACGGCGGCGGCGCGTTCGTCGGCGGGCGCCGGGACCGGCCAAGCGGCGCCGGATTTGGGCGCCGCGGCGTGTCCGGAGGGCGGGCCGGCGAGCAGCGCGGAGGCGAGGGCGAAGAACGTGAGTGGGCGGAGCATGGCAGGGAACGGCGGATGCGGATGGGGATGGGGCGGGTGCGGGGAGACGATTAGGCTCGGCAATCCGAGCTGCATTTGGGATTCCTTGGCGGTCAGCGGCAACAACAGACAGGAAATCCAACATGGCCCTTTGGGAATATAAGATCATCAGCAGCGGCAAAGGCGGCTTTGGCAGCCCGGCCCTCCTGGAGACGCATCTCAACCAGCTCGGCAAGGACGAGTGGGAGATCATCGCTTTTCACACGCAACCGGACAACCCGCTCGCCTTCCAAGGTCTCGCGCGGCGGACCACCCAGCGCGACTGGACCCTGGAGGACGCGGCGGCGGCGGCGGCCAAGGCCGAAGCCGAGAAGCTGCGCGCGGAATTCGCGGCCAAGTTCCAGGCGGCTCAGGCCGGCGCCTCGTCGGCCGCCGCGGCCGAGGACAAGCCCGCCTCGCTCGTCGCGGAGGCCGCAGCCGGGGAGGATGGTCTCCGTCGTCTGCGCGACACGGATCGCGATCAGGATCCCGAGGAGTTGGCCGAGGACGAGGACGACGAGTGGAAGAAACTCGAATCGGAGCAGGAGCTTCCGAGCTTCTTCGAGTTCATCCGTCCGCACATGCGCCGCAACCAGCGCGGCCCGGGCATGTCCCTCGCGGTCGATTACCTCGCGAACAAGATCGACCTGACGCCGGCCGAAGTCATGGCCGCGCTGCGCGAGTGTGATTTCGTCATCCCCGAGCGGGAGGACGACGATCCCGTGTACCTGGAGTACGACGGGGACCTGTACTGGGTGAACGTGAATCGTCACCACCAGCTCTTCATCAACACCAAGGAGAAGCCACGCCCGGTGTTCCGCACCGTCAAGGGCCAGCCCGTCGCCGCGCCGGAAAAGCCGGTGGACGATCGCGGGGGCCGCCAGGACAACGGCAGCCGTCGCGGACGGGTGGAGGCTGCACCGGCGGCGGCAACGACGCCGGAGGCGGTGGCGACCGCACCGGTGGAGTCCGCCGCTCCCGCTCCCGTTGCGGTTTCGGCTGCGGAGGACACGGGAACCGGCGCGGGAGGCAACGAGGACGATTCCGCGCCGGACACCACGCCGGAGCCCGAGGCCACCGGCCCGGCGGCCGACCTGCTCCGCCGGCTCCGGCCCTTGATGCGTCGCAACCGGCGCAGCCCCGGCGTGTCCGGCAGCATCAGCTTCCTGTCCCGCGCGCTCAAGCAGACCGAGCAGGAGTTCACGGCGACGCTGGTGTCGGTCGGTTTCATCGTGCCGTCGGGCCCGAACGACCGTCCCGCCCCGCTCGACGTGGGCAACTGGTCGTATTGGCTGAATCAGGACGGCCGCGGTGGTCTTTGGATCAATGGTCGCAAGCGGAGTGAGCGCGATCGGGGCGCCCCCGGGGCGTCTCCGGCGCCGGCGAACGCACCCGTGGCCGAGGCGGTCCCGGCATCCGCGCCCGCGGCAGATAGTCCGGCCCCGGCGGCTGAGTCTCCGGCCGCGCCGACCTCGGTGGCACCGTCTCCCGAACCGACGCTTACGCCCGCCCCCGCCCTCATCCCCGAGCCTGCCGTGGCCGCCGGTCCGGCTCCCGCACCCGCGGCGGCGGCGGCGCCCGCGGCCGGCGAAGCGCTCCTGGCCAGCCTGCGCTCGCGTCTGGAAGCAAAACCTCGCGGCGGCGCGGCGGCGTCCGTCGCCGACCTCGCGGCAGCGACCGGTCAGGGCGAGACCGACCTCCTCGCGGCACTCGCGGCCGCCGGTTTGTCGGCGCCGACGGAGGACGGAGGAAAGTCGGTGCCGGTCGATCTGGCCGACGAACAGCTGTGGCTGGAGAAGGGCGCGAAGGACGGCGTCCTGCGTCTGCAGGCCAAGGCGAAGGCCAAGCGCAAAGCGTCCCGTTCGACCGACGAGGCGTCACCGGAGGCCGAGGGCGCGTCCCCCGCGCGTCCGGCGCGCAAGGCGACGAAAAAATCCGCGCAAGACTGAGTCGCCTCAATCCTTCGCCGAAGCCCGAGTTGCGCCGTGCTGACGATCACCGACCTCCGCAAGTCCTTCCCCTCGCCCGAGGCGGGCGGGCGGCCGGTCGAGATCGTGCACGTCGCGCACTTCGCGCTTGGCGCCGGTGAGCAGGTCGCCCTCCGCGGCGAGAGCGGATCCGGCAAGACGACCTTCCTGAACCTGATCGCGGGATTGCTCGCGGCCGACTCGGGCCGGATCGACTTCGATGGCACGAATCTGGTCGCGTTGGGCGAGGCGGCGCGGGACCGCCTGCGCGCCGAACGGATGGGCTACATTTTCCAGACGTTCAACCTCCTGCAGGGATTCACGGTCCTGGAGAACGTGGTGCTGGGAATGAGTTTCGGCGGGGGCCGGGTTGACCGGGCCCATGCCCGGGCCCTGCTGGAGCGCGTGGGCCTCGGAGCGCGTTTGCAGCACTTCCCGCGGCAGCTCTCCACCGGCCAGCAGCAGCGCGTCGCGGTTGCCCGGGCGCTGGCCAACCGGCCGCGGCTCGTGCTTGCGGACGAACCCACCGGCAACCTCGACCGCCGCCGCGGGCAGGAGGCGCTCGCCCTGATCCGCGAGGCGTGCGCCGAGGCCGGGGCGGCCTTGCTGCTGGTCAGCCACGACCCGGAGGTGCTCGCCCAGTTCAGCCCCGTGCGCGACTTCGCCGAGCTCAACCGCCCCGCGGCACCGAGCGCCACCTGAGCATCTGGTTACCATGACCCTGCCGCTCATTCTTTACCGCAGCCTTCGGCAGCATGCGCTCTCCACGCTCGTGACGGCGGGGAGCATCGCCCTCGCGGTGGGACTTCTGATGGTGGTGTGGATGGTGAAGGCCCAGTCCCAGCGCGCGTTCGTCGAGACGAGCACGGGTTTCGATGCGGTGCTCGGGGCGCGGGGGTCCCGGCTGCAACTCGTGCTCAACGCCATCTTCCATCTGGAAGCGTCGCCGGGAAACATCGCCGCCGCCGACTTCGAACAGATCCGCCGCCACCCCGCGGTGAAGGCGGCGATTCCGCTGGCGGTGGGCGACAACTACCGTGGCTACCGCATCGTTGGCACGATCGAGGACCTCTTCACGCGCGTCGAGTATGCGCGGGGCCGTCGCTATGCGGTGCAGCCGGGCGGCCGGGTCTTCGCCGGCGCGGCGCACGAGGCGCTGGTGGGATCGTTCGTGGCCGAGCGACTGGGTCTGCGGGTCGGCGACACCTTCCAGCCTTTTCATGGGCTCGTCTTCGACCCGGCCAATCAGCACGAGGAAGTCTACACGGTGGTCGGCATCCTCGAACCGACGAATACGCCGGCAGACCGCGTGCTGTGGATCCCGCTCGCGGGCATCCAGAACATGAAGGGGCATGACCCCAAGTTCGCCACGGATCTCAGCGCGGTGCTGCTCCAGTTGCGCACGCCGCAGGCGGGATTCATGTTGGACATGATGTACAACCGGCAGGGGAATCGCCTGACCTTCGCGTACCCGGTGGGTGCGATCATCGCGGACCTCTTCGGCAAGATCGGATGGTTCGACCGCGTGCTCGCGCTGGTCGCCTATCTCGTGGCGTTCGTGGCGGCGGGCAGCGTGCTCGCCAGCATCTACGCCTCGATGAGCGCGCGTCGCCGCGACCTTGCCATCCTTCGTGCCCTCGGCGCCCGCCGTCACACCCTCTTCACGGCCGTGGTGACCGAGGCCGCTGTCATCGGCGCGCTGGGCGCGCTGGCGGGATTCGTGGTCTATGGCGCCCTGCTCGCGGGGGTCGCGCGGATCATCCGGGCGCAGACCGGCGTGGTCATCGACGTGCTGGCGGGGCATCCCGTGCTCTGGATCGCGCCGCTGGCGATGATCGCACTCTGCGCCGTCGGCGGGATCGTCCCCGCGCTCAAGGCGTACCGCGTCCCGGTGGCCGAGAATCTTGCCCCGACTTCCTAGCGCATGACGGACACCCATCGCGTCGCCGTGCCATTCCCTCTCCCCGATACCCCATGAACATCCCCGAAGATACCTCCCTGACCCGCCGCTCCTTCGTCCGCCTGTCCGCGCTGACCGCAGGGGCGGGGTTGCTTGCGACCAGCCCGATGCCCCGCGCGTTCGGCGCGACCGGCGGCTCGGACCGGATTCGCGTCGGCCTGATCGGCTGCGGCGGCCGTGGTTCCGGAGCGGCCAAGAACTGCCTCGATGCGGCACCCGGCGTCGAGATCGTCGCGCTGGCCGACCTGTTCCCGCGCCAGACCGAGCGCCTTCGTGAGCGCTTCAAGGTGCCGGCGGAGAAGTGCTTTCACGGCTTCGACTGCTACCAGAAGCTCCTCGCGACGGACGTGGACCTGGTGATCCTCGCCGCGCCGCCCGGATTCCGACCGAGCCATTTCGCCGCCGCGGTCGCCGCAGGCAAGCACGTGTTCATGGAGAAGCCCGTGGCCGTCGACCCGGTCGGAGCCCGCGCGGTAATCGAAGCCTCGCGTCTGGCCAAGCAGAAGAATCTCGGCGTCGGCGTCGGCACCCAGCGCCGCCATCAGGCCAGCTACCTCGAGGTGATGAAGCGCATCCACGACGGTGACCTCGGGGAGCTGGTCGGCGGCCAGTGCTACTGGAACAGCGAGGGCATCTGGTTCCGCGAGAAGAAGGACTGGCTGGCGGACCTGAGCGACTTCGAGTGGCAGTGCTGGAACTGGTACCACTGGGACTGGCTGAGCGGCGACCAGATCGTCGAGCAGCACATCCACAACATCGACGTGATGAACTGGGCCTACGGCGGTCCCCCGGTGAAGTTCTCCGGCATGGGCGGACGCCAGAACCGTGGCAGCATCCCCGGCAACATCTGGGATCACTTCGCCGTCGAGCTGGAGTACGCGAACGGGGCCCGCGTCACGAGCTTCTGCCGCCATGCGGCGAAGACGATGGGCCGGGTCGGCGAGCGCGTCGTCGGCACCAAGGGCACGTCCGACCCGAGCCGCTGGATCAAGGGGGCGAAGCCTTACGAGTTCAGCGGACCGGCGGTGGACCCGATGGTGCAGGAGCACACGGACCTGATCACGAGCATCCGCGCCAACAACCCGATCAACGACGGCATCCGCATCGCGGAGAGCACGCTGACCGCGATTGGCGGCCGCATGGCGGCCTACTCGGGCCGCGAGATCTCGTGGAGCTGGCTGCTCAGCGGCTCGAAGCTGGACCTCTTCCCGAAGAATCCCGCGCCCGGCCCGGGCATCTTCGGCGCCGTGCCGATCCCCGGCGAGACGCCGCTCGTCTAGGCGCCCGCCGGCTGGCGGTAGTAGACGAGGCGATTGTCGAGCGAGCCGTCGTCGTAGAAATCGACGACGGCGTAGGCCGGACCGAACTCCTGGTACGGTCCCTTCCACCAGCCCCCGGAGACGGCGCCGTTGCAGAAGTAGCGCACCCCCAGATAGGAGACCTCGTCGACGAGGTGGATGTGGCCGGAGAGGCACGCCTTCACGTTCGGGTGCTGGCGGAAGAGCGTCTTCAGCCGCCGCGCGTCGAGGTGCATCCATTGTCCGGGCACCTGCCAGTTGCCGGTCTTCTCGTTCTCGCCGTCGAGGAAGGTGCAGGCGGAGAGAATGGGGATGTGCGACAGCACGCAGACCGGCGTGGCGGGGGGCGTGGCCGCGAGATCGCGCACCAGCCACTCGAACTGCTGGTCGTCCAGCCGGGCCGTGTATCCGATTTTCGGATCATCCACCCGCTGCGTGGAATCGAGGATGATGAAATGCCAGCCGGCCTGGTTGAAGGAGTAGTAGCGGTCGCGCAGGGCAAGGCGCTCGAGGGCCATGCCCTTGCCGAAGAGCGGATCCGTGGCGGCGGCGGTCCCGGCGGCATCGCGGAGCTTCCATCCCCAGACATCGTGGTTTCCGACGCAGGCGTGGTGCGGGGTGCGCAGCTCGGCGGCGAGGACCCGCTCCCACAGCGACCACTGCGCGATCGCGGCGTCCTTCTCCTTGCCGAGCGCATCCATCACTAGGTCGCCCCCGAAAAAGAGGAAGTCAGGTTTGGCCGCCTGGGCATGCCGCAGGGCCTCCGCGAGGCCGGCGTCGGCGCCGCGGTCCCCGAAGACGTGCGGGTCGGTGAGGTGCGCGACGCGCAGGACCCGGTGCCTGGGACGGGGCGCGGGTGGGGCGCTGGCGGCGAGGAAGGGGGCGGCGGCGGTTCCGAGGGTGGCGCCGGCGGCGAGGCGGCCGAGGAAGTGGCGGCGTTGCATGGTCGGTGGACGGGGAATCCGGATGGCGGGGCAGAATCGCTTCGGAAAGGTGACGGAGTCACGGCGAATTCACAATCCCGGTCGTGCAACGAACCCGTGACCGCGTTCAGTCATCGCCATGCTCACCCCACCGCGACTCCTCTCGTCCTTCTGCGCCCTCACCCTCTTCTTCGCCTCGCCTCCGCTCCGGGCGGAACTCACGCTGCTGTCTGGCGTCACGATTCCGGGTGGCGGCGAAGTGGTGGCCCACTACAACGCGGCTTCCGGGCCGGATCGCGTGCTGGTGACGAACTCGCTCGCGCGCACGTCCGGCGTGAGTCACCGGGTTGACATCTACTCGCTCGCCGCCTCGGGAGCGCTCACGCCGCAGGCGGTGGCGGAGTTCGACGCGATCTTCGGTGCCAGCGCGACCCTCTCGGTCAGCAGCGTCGCGGCGGATCCGCGCAGCCGCGGGTTTGGCGTCGCGAGCATCATCCCGAAGGACAACACCACCGTCCCGGGAAAAGTGGCGTTCTTCGACGTGCAGACGGGCGCGATCCTCCGCGTGGTGGACGTCGGATTCCATCCGGATGCCGTGCGCTTCACGCCGGATGGCCGTCGCCTGATCGTGGCGAACGAAGGGGAGTTCACCGCCGGAGCCGCCCAGGCTCCCGGCTCCGTCAGCATCGTGAACCTCACCGGCGTCAATGGCTCGACCGATCTCCAGCTGCGGGCGCCGTTGGTCGCCACGGTGGATTTTCGGGACGGACTCGCGCCGGGCGTGACGCTCGACGGCCTGCGTTTCAACGTCGCGGGCATTGCGCCCGCAGACCGCTACCTCCATGTCGAGCCGGAGTTTGCCTCGACAACGAACGAGCGCGCCTACGTCACGCTGCAGGAGAACAACGGGATCGCCGTCGTGGAGCTGGAGGGCGGTGGCGCGCCGCGGATCTCGGCGATCCTGCCCCTCGGCACCATCCGGCAGCGGATCGACGCCTCGGACCGTGACCCCGTGAACGGCGGCTTGGCAGCCATCAACATTGACGACGTCGTCCCGGGCCTGCCGATGCCCGATACGATCGCGACCTTCCTGCAGGGAGGTCGGCGTCTGCTCGCCACCGCCAACGAAGGGGATGCCCGCACGGACGACGGCGACGTCGTGCGGGCCGGTGCGGCGAACGTGGTCGACGTGGTGGCCGACGGCCCCGGAGACCTCGCCTTTTCCGGCAGCCTCAGTGAATCCACCGGGCTCGGGCGGCTCACGATCTCGCGCTTCGACGGGAACCTCGACGCGGATCCCCTCATTGAGGAACCGACGATGATCGGTACGCGCAGCTTCTCGCTCTGGGACGAGCAGGGACAGCGCGTCTTCGACAGCGGTTCGATGCTGGAGGACTTCGTCCGGGCCAACGCCCCGCTGACCTTCAACATGAACAATGGCACGACCACCGCGATCGACACGCGCTCGGACGACAAGGGTCCGGAGCCGGAGGCGTTGGCCTATGGTGAGGTGGACGGGCGCCAGTACGTCTTCGTGGGCGCCGAGCGGCAGGGTGGCATCTTCCAGTTCGACGTCACCGACCTGAACAACGTCTCGATCGTCGGATACTACAATCTCGTCGACGGCATCAACGTCATCACCGGCACGCGCTTCGTCTCGCCCGAGACGCTCGTCTTCGTGCCCGCAGTCGAGAGTCCGACACGGACGCCGATCCTCCTCGTGGGTTACGAGGGCATTGAAGGTTCGATCGACGGCTCGGTCGCGGTGCTGGAGGTGAGGCCGACGGTGGCGCGGATCGTCAATGGCTCGATTCGGGCCACGGTCTCTGCGGGGCAGCCGTCCATCGTTGGCTTCTCCGTCTCGGGGGCTGACTCGATGCTCCTGCGCGGCGTCGGACCGGGTCTGGCGCCGTTCGGCGTGGCGGGTGCCGTGGGCGATCCGCGGTTGGAGATCTATTCGGGTGCGACGCTCTTGGAGGCGAACGACGACTGGGTGGCGACGCCGGCCAATCAGACTCTGATGGCGGCCGTGGGGGCGTTTGCGCTGCCGATCGGCAGCCGGGATGCGGTCATCACCCGGGCGGTTTCGGGGGCGCACACGCTGCACCTCGCGGCCCGTTCCTCCGGTGAGGCCCTCATTGAGGTCTACGGCGCCGGGCCCGGCGCGAGACTGCGGAATTTCTCGACGCGCGGGAGGATCGGTGGTCCCGGGGAGAGACTGACCGCCGGGTTCGTGGTCTTGGGCAATGGCGCTCAGGCGGTCCTTGTCCGGGCCGTCGGTCCGAGACTGACCGCGCTCGGCTTGACCGGGGTCGCGGCGGATCCGCGGCTTGAGGTCTTCCGCAACGGGGTGCGTGCGGCGGACAACGATGACTGGGCGCAGAGGGTCACGGCCGCCGACTTCGCCGCCGCCGGCGCGTTCCCGCTGGATGGGGATGCGAAGTCGGCCGCCGTACGCCTCAACCTCACCGCGGGGGCCGCCTACATCGTGCAAGTGCAGGGGAGTGGCACGCCAGGCGACGCCCTGCTTGAGATCTACGAGATTCCGTGAAGCGGTGCCGCCCGGCGGCGCTCGGGTATAGGGTGCCAAGGGGTCTGGGATCACGGCTGGAGCGCATCCTGGCGGGCGGCCCGGGCCCGCTGCAGTCCACGCGGAAAGGTGCGCCGCAGACGGATGGTAAGGATGCGCAGCAATGAGCAAGAGCTGCGCAGCGGAATGGCTGGAAGTTGCTAAAGTGGGAGTGCGCCCGCGAGTGGCGTGCCGTGGTCCTCGGGTTGGCGCGGTCGGCTTCGGCCGTCCGAGTGGTCTCCGAGGAAACGCGACACGTGGCTCGTCCGGTGATCGCAAACACGAAGGAAAGACACCATGAATGCGCGCACACACTGGCTGATGGGATTGGCGTTGGGGATCGTCGCCTTGCTGGCGACTGGCTGCGACCGGGGACCAAAATCGGTCCGGGGTTTTGTCTTGCCGGAAGGCAGTGCCCAGCGGGGCGAACAGGTGTTTGTCGCGATGAAGTGCACCGCCTGCCACCGGGTGGACGGCTTGCCGGCGCTGCCGGCGCCGACCGTCGCGGCGGACCGGGTGGTGGTCATCGGCGGCGAGGTGGCGCGGGTGAAGACCTACGGCCAGCTCCTGACCGCGATCATCCACCCGTCGCTCGAGCTGTCGCCGAAGATGCCGCGCGAGCTCGCCCAGAAGAGCACCGTCTCGCCGATGCCCTCGGTGAACGACCAGCTCACGGTGATGCAGCTGATCGACCTCGTGACCTTCCTCCAGCCGCACTACCGGAAACTCGAGCCGCTCTACGAACCGTACTACACGATGACGGGCATGTAGGCGGCCGCCGGTCCGGCATGGACAGCGGTCACGGGTGCGCTAAGGTCCCGCGTGCGGACGGATGAAGTCCGCACGCCATGCCTGCTGACGTCATTGTTCTTGGGTTGGGTGGAATGGGAAGCGCCGCGGCCTGCCATCTGGCGCGGCGCGGACTCCGTGTGGTGGGGCTGGAGCGCTACACCGCGCCGCACGACCGGGGGGCGAGCCATGGGCGCACCCGGGTGATCCGGCAGAGCTACTATGAGGACCCGGCCTACGTGCCGCTGCTGCTCCGCGCGTACGAGTTGTGGCGCGAACTGTCCCGCGAAACGGGGGTCGATCTCCTGCACGAGGTGGGCGGCCTGATGATGGGTGATCCTTCGAGCGCCGTGGTGACGGGAAGTCTGCGGAGTGCACGCCTCTATGGATTGCCGCACGAGGAACTGACCGCGGCCGACATCCGGCGCCGTTTCCCGGCGTTCCAGCCGCCGCCCGGAACGGTCGCGCTGTACGAGCGCGCCGCGGGATTCGTCCGCACGGAGGCGTCGGTGCAGGCCCACCTTGACCGGGCGGCCGCGCTCGGCGCGGAGCTGCGCTTCGAGGAGCCTGCGCTGGCGTGGGAGGAGACTTCGTGGGGCGTGCGTGTCCGGACCGCGCGCGGCACCTACGAGGCGGAGCGCCTGGTGGTGTGCCCCGGACCTTGGGCCCCGACCGTGCTGGCGGACCTCGGGGTGCCGCTCGAGGTGGAGCGGCAGGTGCTGTACTGGTTTGATCCGGTGGGAGGCATCGAGCCGTTCCGGTTCGGGCACTTCCCGATCTTCATCTGGGAAACGCCCGACGGGGCGTCACCGTACGGGTTCCCGGCGATCGACGGGCCGAAGGGCGGGGTGAAGGTCGCCTTCTACCGGGCCCCCGAGGTGGAGCGCTGCGATCCGGATTCGGTCGACCGCGTGCTGCGCCCCCGCGAGATCGCGCTGATGCGGCAGGCGATCGAGCCCCTGCTGCCGGCGCTGCGCGGACCGCTGCTGCAAGGCGTCACCTGCCTGTACACGAACACGCCGGACAAGCACTTCGTGATCGCGCCGCATCCGGCCAGCCCGCGCGTGACGGTGGCCTGCGGCTTCTCCGGGCACGGCTTCAAATTCTGCAGCGTCGTCGGAGAAATCCTCGCCCAGCTGGTGGTCGACGGCCGTTCGCGCCTCGACATCGGCCTCTTCTCGCCGGGGCGGTTCAAGCGCGGCACCGGATCCGCACCGGCGGCTTCCTAGGTTTTCGCGGGAGTGCGGGACGCGGCGGCGTGCCGTGCACAACGGGCGCGCGACGGATGCGCCTACGGCGCCGCCAGCCATTCCGCCGCCGCCAGGGCCTCTTCGCCGGCCGCGCCGCGGAAAACCTGCAACTGGCGCGGGTTTTCCGAGAGGCGGTACACGTCGCCGATGAGCAGCGGGCCGCTGCCCTCTCCGGCGAGCCAGAGGGGTTGCGGGACCGCGAGCGCGAGTAGTCCCGGGAGATCGAGGTACTTCGCCCCGCCGGGCAGGAAACGGGGATCGCGGAAGTCGCGCAGCTGGGCGAAGCGGAAGCCCCCGGTCGAGAGGGCGGCGCGGGCGATCTGTGCTCCCGCCAGCGCCCGGGCGGCCGCCGCGACCGGCGCGAGTGAGCCGAAGGCGGCCACGTCGACCGGTTGGCCTTCGCGGCGGGCCGCGGCCAGAAGCGTGAAGAGGTCGTGCGTCCGCTGCGCCGCGACCGAGGCGTTGTAGCCAAAGGTGTAGCCCGCGAACTCCCGGGGACTCGCCACCTTCGGGGTCTGCGTGAAGGTTTCTCCAGCGGCTAGGAATTCGCCCTGCCAGAGAAGGTCGGCGCCGATCACCGCGCAGCCGGCTTCGAGGAGTCGCTGCACCGCTGGGAGCAGCCTGCCATCGGCGGCGTAGAGCGAAGCCTTGCCGGCGTCGTCGAGCCAAACCACGGTGCGGCGGACCGGCGTCGCGGCCTTCGGCCGCAGCCAGATCACCGGCAGTTCTTCGCCGTGGGTGAGGTTGCGCACGAGGCCGATCGCTTCGCGGTGACCCGCCGTGTCACGGGAGGTCTTTGGATTCCAGACGACGTCTCCAGTCTCCGCCGGGGTGCGGCCGACCATCACTTCCACCGCGGGGCCTGTCACTTCGCGGAAGCGGTCCGGCCGCGAGAGCAGGGAGCGGAGCTGGCCATCGGCGTCGTCCGCGAACCAACGCAGGAGCCGACGCTCGAAATCCGGGTCGGCGGCCTTCGGCGCCGGATGCTCCTCGCCCCACACGGTCAGTTGCTCGCGGGTGAGTGGCTCGTAGTCGCGTTCGATGACGGGCTCGGTGAACCCGAGCCCGAAGTGGCGGTTCAGCCACGTGTAGAACGCGGAGCGCGAGACGGCGTTGTAGTTGTGGGGGAAGTGCTCGCCGCGGTGGAGCATGACGGCGTCCGGCGCGCCGAGCAGGCCGTAGAGCTGGCGGAGTTCCGGGAATCCCTTCTTCGCCATCTCGATCGTCCAGTCGTTCGCCGTCGTCATCCCCTGCGGCTTCGGCGCGAAGAGTGCGGCGAACTCGACGTTCCCCGTGCCGACGCGGAGGAGCGAGGCGTTCTCGCAGGTGCACCCGCCCTGCATCGCGGTGCTCACCATGACGGCGGGGAACGAGAGTGCGACGCGGGGATCGATCGCGGACAGCAGCATCGTCTGCGTGCCGCCGCCACTCGCGCCGGTGATCGCGACGCGCGCCGGGTCGACCTCCGGCAGCGTGAGCACGAAGTCGAGCGAGCGGATCGCATTCCACGTCTGCAGGCCCATCACGCTCTGGAGCCGAGCCTCGGCCTGCGGCGAAAAAAGGCCCCAGCTGGTCGGGGCGTTCATCTCCGGTCGCTGATGCTTGAACAGGTGAATCACGTCAGCCGAGAACTGGATCGAGTCGGAGTCACTCAGCATGTCCCACTGCCAGACCACGCAGCCCATGCGGGCCAGCTGCACGCACAGGGATTGGAACCGGCTCCGGCCCCCTTGCTCGAAGCGTTCCTGCCCGGAGGCAATTTCCACGCGCAGCTTCGCGTCGGTCTCGAACGAGAGACGCGCGTCCTTCCAGTGACCGTGGGCAAACAGCACCACGGGCACGCGGCCCTTCGGCGCGCGCGGACGGTAGAGGTTGCCCGTGACGAAGAAGCCCGGCGCGCTCTCGAAGTAGACTTTCTCGATCGTGTAATCCTCGCGCTCGATGCGTCCGTGGATCACCGCGTTGAGCGGCGCGCGGGTGGGCATCGGCCACAGACCCTGGGAGACCAGGATGCGGCGGCGGACGGCATCGGCCCGCGCCTCCCACGCGGCGCGCGTCGTGGGCGGCGCGAAGGGGAAGTAGCCGTCGAGGTCCTTCGGCGCGGCGAGCCGCGCATCCGCGGGCCGGGTTCCCTCCGGAAGCACTCGCGGGGACTGCGCGGCGAGGGTCAGGGGAAGCGCGGACAGCATGAAGGCGACGACGCAGCGGAGGGTCATGGGGCGGGTGCGGGGGCGGCTTGGGGAGAAGGCCGGACGGTGGTGCGACGGAGAACGCTCGCGGCCACCGGTTCCGATGCGGAAACCGAAGCCGGGTTGCGGGCGCGGTCGGACTGTCTCGTTCCCGGTCTCGCGGGTCAACCCGGGAGCGCCTCGGGGCCCGGCCGTGCCCTCGGGCTGCTGCCTGCGGAAGTCGCGAGGTCCGGCCGACGCGGGTTTGCAGCGCGCGGTCGGTCGATCCACGCGGTGGAACAACCTGCCATCGATGCACCAGGTACTGTGGGGGACGACGAATCGGTCGGCGGCCTCCTCGCCGAGCCGGAATTCCACCGGTTCGTACCAGGCGAACCCGGCGCGGGGCCGCGCCACGATCCGGAACTCGGGTGCGCAGCGTCCGCGACGATGCGGAACCCTAGGGTTGGCCGAGTCGTTTGAGGTCGGCGTGCAGGCGGGCCACGACGGCCTCGGCCGCGTTCACGGAGGGCGACTTGAAGCTGCGGTCGCGGAAGTAGCCGACGAACGGCAGCCACGCCTCCGAGCGAAGAGCGCGGCGCTGGTGGATGAGCTTGAAGCGGGGATCTGCCTCGATGCGCCGCAGTTCATTCTCGGCCGCTGCGGAGGGGAGATTCAGCCCGAGACCCTGGGCGATGGCCCGCGCCATGATGAGATGGCCGAGCCCGCCCGGATGGACTCCGTCGGCGCTGAAGGAGAACGCGGGATCGGTGCGACGCCGCTCGGCGAGCGCGGCGAGCATTTCGCGGTGGAGATCGATCACGTCGACGCCCGGAGCCCGCAGCCGCAGGGCCTCATCCGCAAACTCGGTCAGCACGCCGTCGTACCCGGCGAATGGAGTCCGGTAGCCGAAGCTGGTCGCGTCGGGCTTGGCGAGTCGGTCCGTGATCGGCAGGGGGTCGAAGATCGGCGGCGTGATCAGGACGAGCGTGGCACCGGCCGCCCGCACGCGATCGCGCAGGGTGGTCAGCCCGCGGACGTAAGCGGCGCGCCGCTCCGGCGAGGAGGGATGGTAGACCCCATCGTTCATCCCGTAGCAGGCGAGCACGCGGGTCGGCCGGACCGCCGCCAGCGCGGCGTCGAGGCGGTCGAGCACGCAGGGCCGGGGCGACGGATGGCCCGCCTCTGAGAGCCCCGATACCGTCTCGCCGCTCAGGCCGATGCTGATCACGTCCCACGTATCGGAAAGAGCGCTACGATGCAGGTAGTACTCGAGGAAGGAAACGTACCGACCGTCCTGGGTGATGCTGTCCCCGAGGATGAGCGTGCGGTGCGGGAGCGGGGCGGTTGCCGGGGTGGACGCGGCGAAGCTCGGCAGCGCGGGGGCGAGACCGAGGACAACGCTGAGGGCGAGACGTGGAAGAAAGGAGCGACGGCGCATGGTGGACGAGAGCGGGTGGAGTGCAGCGATGGTTCGACGGCGGTGCGAGGGCAAGCAAGCCCGCGGAGGCGGCCTTGCCGCGGGCTACTGGGAGGACCTGAAGAGTCCGCCGGCGCCGGCTGGGCCGTCAATTACCGACGTCGGAAGCTCCGCGGGGGGGCGGCCCCGCGGCGGGCTCAGGCTCCGTTGGTTGGGCGGGCACGCCAGGCAGCAAGGGCGGCGGCTTCGCGTTCGGTGCTGATGCCGGCGCGGGGCTGGGCCCGGCGCTCCGGCGGAAGAGCATTCCAGAAGGCGAGGGTGTCGCGGGCGGTGGTCGCGAGGGGCCGGAACGTCAGGCCGGCGGCGACGGCGCGCGCGTTGCTCACGCGGCTGAAGCCGGCGGTCTCGCCGCTGCCCGGTACCCACGCGGGGAGGTCGGACCAAGGCTGGACTTTCTGCGCTTCGAGGAACGCGGCGTCGGCATGGACGAGCGTGGCGGTGGAGCCGATCGCCTCGCGGATGCCGATCAGGAGGTCGCCGACCGGGAGCGACGAGGCGGGACCGACGCCGTTGAAGGCGCCGAAGGCGCGTTGTTCGACGAGCCGGATCGTCCACTCGGCGAGATCACGAGCGTCGATGAATTGCACCGGGTCCTCGCGCGGTGGAGCGAGGACCTCGCCCCCGCGGGAAAGCCGGGCCGGCCAGTAGGTGAAACGATCCGTGTCGTCGCCCGGGCCGACGATCAGCGTGGGTCGGACGATCGTGGTGGTGGCGCCGAACCATTTCGCCGCCTCGGCCTCGCAGGCGGCCTTCAGCGGACCGAACAACGCCATATTCGCAATGAGCGTCGCGCGGGTCTCGCGAAGTGCGTCGGGGCCGGTGTAGGCCGCAAGCGGCGCGTCTTCCTTCATGCCCGGCTGGTCGGTGTTCGCGTACGCCGAGACCGAGGAAATGAAGACGTACTGGCCGACCTTGCCCTGCAGCAGGGTGCCGAGATCGCGGACCCAGTGGGGCACGCTGGTGGGATTGTCGATGCACGCATCCCACGTGCGCCCGGCCAGCGCCTGGAGATCGCCGGTCTCGCGGTCGCCGATCAACTCCTCGACTTCGCCGGGCCATTCCTTGGGCCGTCGGCCACGGTTGAAGAGCGTGACCTGGTGGCCCCGCGCGAGAGCGTAGCGGACCTGTTGGGGTCCGGTGAAGCCCGTGCCGCCGAGGATCAGGAGGCGGAGGGGGCGCTCGGCGCGCGTGACGCCGGAGGCGGCGGGAACCGCGACGGGGCTGGGGCGCGGGCGGGTGGTGCCGGTGTTCGGAGCAGCAATCGCGGCGCGCGTGAGCAAGGACGCCGCCGCGGCGGTTGAACCGAGCTGGAGGAGTTGCCGTCGGGTCATGATGCCGTGACGCAAAACCGCCGGGTGGACGGGCGCAATCCAGTTCCCATCGACCGCAGTGTGGCCGTTCGCCCCTCGATGCAGGCTGGCTCGGGCCGGCCCTCACTGAGGCGCGCCCGGCGTCGCGGGTGCGCCGCCTCGTGTTCCAAACGGGGACCGATGCTTACGCCGGCAGCTGCGGGCGGGTCGGCTCGGGCCAGTCGATGTGGAAGAACTTCCCGCGCGGCGCGTCGACGCGCTCGTAGGTGTGGGCGCCGAAGTAGTCGCGCTGGGCCTGGAGCAGGTTCGCGGGGAGTCGGGCGGAGCGGTAGCTGTCGTAGTAGGCCAACGCCGAGGAGAAGGTCGGGGCGGGCACGCCGCACTCGGCGGCGAGGGAGACGACCCTGCGCCAGTTCTGCTGCGCCTTCTTGACCGTGCGGTTGAAGTACGGGTCGAGCAGCAGGTTCGCGAGGTTCGGATTCCGCGCGTAGGCCTCGGTGATCTTCTGGAGGAAGGCGGCGCGGATGATGCAGCCGCCGCGGAAGATCTGGGCGATCTCGCCGAAGTTCAGCTTCCAGCCGAATTCCGCCTGCGCCGTGCGCATGAGTTGGAAGCCCTGCGCGTACGAGCAGATCTTGGAGCAGTACAGGGCGTCGTGGATCGCGGCGACCAGCACCTTTTTCGAGCCACGGTACTTGCGGCCGGGACCCTTGAGGATCTTCGAGGCGGCCACGCGCTCGTCCTTGAGCGCGCTGATGCAGCGGGCGAAGACCGCCTCGGCGATCGTCGGCGCCGGCACACCCATGTCGAGGGCGTTGGTCGAGGTCCACTTGCCCGTGCCCTTCTGGCCCGCGGTGTCGAGCACCACGTCGACGAAGGCCTTCCGCTTCGTCTGCGGGTCGCGCTGCTTGAGGATGTCGGCCGTGATCTCGATCAGGAACGAGTCCAGCGCGCCGCGGTTCCACTCGCTGAAGATCTCGCCCATCTCCGCCGGCTTCAGGCCGAGCAGGCCGTTCATCAGCGCGTAGGCCTCACAGATCATCTGCATGTCGCCATACTCGATGCCGTTGTGGACCATCTTCACGTAGTGACCGGCACCGTTCTCGCCGATGTAGGTCGTGCAGGGCACGCCGCCCGTGACCGGCTTGCCCGGCTGGGCGCCCGGGATCGGACGGCCGGTCTTCGCGTCAACTTTCGCCGCCACCGCTTCCCAGATCGGCTTCAGCTCCAGCCACGCCGCGTGCTCGCCACCCGGCATGAGCGACGGGCCGAAGCGCGCGCCCTCTTCGCCGCCCGAGACGCCGGAGCCGATGAAGCGGAGGCCCTTCTCGCGGAGCGCCTTCTCCCGGCGGATCGTGTCCGTCCAGAGCGCGTTGCCGCCGTCGATGATGATGTCGCCCTTCTCCAGCAGCGGCACGAGGCCGTCGATCACGGCGTCCGTGGCCCGGCCGGCCTGGACGAGGATGACCATCTTGCGGGGACGGGAGAGGGAGCGGACGAATTCCTCCAGCGTGCGCGTGCCCACGAGGCCGCCGGGGGTGTTCGGGTTCTGCGCCACGAACGCGTCCGTTTTCTCGGTCGTGCGATTGTAGACCGAGATCTGGAAGCCGTGATCGGCGATGTTCAGCGCGAGGTTCTGACCCATCACCGCAAGTCCGATGAGTCCGATGTCAGAGTGTGTCTTGGGCATACGCAAGGGTCAGAGCTACGCACCACCGCGGGACGCGCCAATCCCAATCTCGCGCGAACCGATGAGCGTTAAATCAGCGCCGGGGCGCCGCTTTCTTCGGGAAGAATTGCGCCACCGTGTCCACGAGCGGCGTCAGCACCGCTGGCTCAGTCCGGTGTCGCACCCAGTGCACGCTGAGCACCGTGAGGCCGCCCAGCAGAGTCAGGGCGATCCAGATGCCGCTGATTTCGCGAAGCTTGCGGAAAAAAGGCGCAATCAGGAACACCGCGGCGATGATCAACCCGAGGGTCCACCACGTGCTGGAGGGCACCTTCGCGATCCGGTCGGCTGTGGTGAGGGTCGCGATGATCGCGTTCACAGTACCCGCACCGTGGGGGGAAGCGGGGTGTGGGGCGAGCGTAAACCGGACTGGCGGGGGAGGGTGCGGCCGGTGGGTGCCGGGGTCGGGGCGATCGGTTTAGCGTTCCCAGCACCAGCGCCCGTCCGCGATGAAGAGCCGACCGCCGAGCTTGCCCGCGGCCTCGCCGAGGGCGGCGTCGAACATGGCGACCGGGTCGGGTCCGACCGCGAGGCGGCGCAGGAGTCCCTCGCCCTTGGTGGTGCCGCAGGCGAGGGTGATCTTCAGTCCCCGTCGCTTGGCCGAGAACTTCGTGCCGTCGGGGAGGGCGATGCCGGACTTGAGGGGTTTGAGCATCGCGTCGACGTAGTGGACGCCGATGCCGGACCGGTCGTTCTTCTCCGGCCGGAGCTGTTCCAAGGCGGCGGGATTGGCAGGACAGAGTTCGATCTTCATGGGGAAGCGGGGGGCGGGAAGGATGGAGGGGGACGGACGATGCGCGCCGCCGAAGCGGGGGTTGCTTGTGCCGGGGCCAGCGAGGCTCCTGGCATGGCGGAGACTCCCAGCGGCCGAGGACCGCCCGTTGCGCCCGCCGCGGGCGCGTGGAGGGCGAAGTGGAGGGTCTGCAGCGCCGCGTGCCACTTGTGGGCCCGCGCGGGCGCGGTGCAGACGCAGCCCGCCGGCGAGGTCGCGGGCCGCCACGCGAGCACGTCGTCCAGCGGCCGGCCCCGCAGCGGCCCCGCCGTCGCAAGCTCCTCGCGCAGGGAGGCGGCATCCTCGCGGTGGCGGCAGAGGCTTTGGTGCCCCTCGTCCCCCGGCGCCGCCGCCGCGCGGAGCGCGACGATGACGCCGGCCGCATCGACCTCGATGTCGTAGTGCAGCACGAAGGCCACGTTGCCGCAGGTGCTGCCGTCGAAGTGAAAGCGCGCCCGCCAGCCGCCGGCCTCCCGCGGCGCCAGCGTGAGCCGCTCGTCGCGCCAGCGGCGCAGCGCGCGGAGGGCAAAGGTGTATCCGTTATCCGATGACATCAGGCGGGGTTCACGGCGGGGCGGTCGCAGAGAGCGAGCTGGGAGGTCTTCGGACGCAGCATCCCCGACTCGAGCACGTCCAAGGAGCCGGGCAGCGGCGCCACGGCGGTGAAGGCCGCGAGGAGGTCGAGGTTGCCGGTGATCGGCCAGTCCCAGAATCCCGGACAGTCGTGGAAGGTCGCCCCGAGCGCGCGCTTCGCCTCGGCGAGGAGGGCTTCCGTGACCGCGGCGGCGAAGCGATCGAGGAAGAAGGCGCGATCCGGCTCGTCGCGGGTCCAGCGGGCGGCGGCCTCCTCGGCGACTTCCGTGCCCGCAGCGACGGCGACGAGCGCGGCGGCGGGGGCCGCCCGGAGCTCGGCGCAGGCCGCGGTCCAGCGCGCGGGCTCGGTCGCGATCGCCGCGCCCCACGGGCGCCCGTGCTGGAGGTACCATGCGCGCGCCTCCGCTGCGGCCTCAGCGACCGCCCCGGTGAATTCCCGCCGCGGCGGCAGCTTGAGGAAGCGCTTGAACGCCTCGTCCGTGACGTCCGGTACGGCGCGAGTCTCCCACAGGAATGGCTGGGTCGCGGGGGTCATGGGAGCGGCGCGTCCTCCAAGCTGCCGAAGGGCTGGAATTGGCAGCCCGCGACAAACTCGTCGAAGAACCCAGGATCGGTCTCGAGCTCCACGTGCTGGATGGTGCCCACCAATGCCTCCAGCTCCCGGCGCCGGCTGACGGAGAGCAGCGCGATCGCGGCGCCCTCGATGGCGATGTTGCCGACGGCCACCACGCGGTCGTCCGGCAGGTCCGGGATGAGCCCGATGCGGCGCGCGGCCGCGAGGTCGATATGGCGCCCGAAGCCACCGGCGAGGTAGAAACAGTCGAGATCCGCAAGACGGCGGCCGGCGCGGCGCGCGACGATTTGGAGCCCGGCGACGTTCGCGCCCTTGGCCTGCGCCAGCTCGTTGATGTCACTCTCGCGCAGCGCGATCCCACGCCCGGCGTCGACCACGAACGCTTCGTCGCCGGATTCCAGGCGTCCGCGCTCGTTCATCTGTCCGGTGCGGCTGAGTTCACCGAGCAGGTCGATCAATCCCGATCCGCAGACGCCGTCGGCGGGCGCGTCACCGATCACGCGCGCGTGGACCGTGCCGTCGTCGGCGATCTGCACGCGTTCGATGGCCCCGGTGACGCCGGGCAGGCCGCAGCTGATCGCGCCGCCCTCGAAGGCGGGGCCGGCGGGGCAGGAGGCGGCGAGCAGGCCGTGGCGGTTGCCGAGAAACACCTCGGTGTTGGTCCCGATGTCCATGATGGCGACGAGCGCGTCGCTCCGATGCGGCTCGAGCGCGAGGAGGCAGGCCGCCGCATCGGCCCCGACGTGGCCCCCGACGAGCGGGAGGCCGTAGACCCGGCCCTCGGGGTGACCGGGCAGGCGGAGGTCGCGGATGCGGGCGCTCACGCTGGAGTCGGGCCGGGCTCCGTCGCGCCAGGCCTGTTCGATGGTGGAGCGGTAGGGCCTCTGGCCGATCGGGCGGACATCGAGGCCGAAGAGCAGATCGCGCATCGTGGAGTTGCCCGCGATAACGTATTCAAAAATAGATGACGCGGCGATGGGCAGCCCGTTGATCACGCGGGTCAGGTAAGCGAGCAGGGTGCGCTGGAGCAGGCGGCCAGGGTGGTCGGTGTCGTACTGGATGCGCGCCATCACGTCGGATCCGGCGAAGCGCTGGGGATTCTCGAACGAGGCGGCGGCGACGACGGTGGCGGTCTCGAGGTCGAGCACGCGCAGCGCGACGGTGGTCGTGCCGAGGTCGATGGCGACGCCTAGGAGCGGGCCGGGGCCCCGGTGGATCTCGCGGCCATCGAGCAGGATGGAGTCGCCCGCGCGGCGGACGGCGGGGTCGAGGGAAAGGCCGCGGGTGGACGCCGGCAGGTGGAGGGCGCGGTCCTCGATCCGCAGCGTCGGCCGCAGCAGCGTGTGGGCGACGATCGCGCCCTCGGCGTCGTCGGCGGGCCGGCAGCGGCAGGACAGCCGGAAGCCGGGGCGGAGGTCGCGTTCCTCCGGTGCGGGGGCGGTGAGGAGCGTGGCGCCGGCGGTCACCTCGATCAGGCACTCCCGGCAGCGTCCCTGTTGGCGGCAGGATGACGGAATGAGGATCCCGGCGTCGGTTCCGGCGTCGAACACGGAACGGCCCGGCGCGAGCGTGAGCAGTCGCCCATTCAGCGTGACGGTCGCGGACATCGGGATCGGGCGTGGGCGGGCCTAGAGACCGGGCTTTGCGGACGGATCGCCGCCCGAGAAGACGGCGTGGTCGAAGACCACGGTGATGGGCTGGCGCAGATGGCGCACGCCCTCGAGGACGGGCGCGTCGGTGAGGAGGAAGCGGGAGCGGGCTCCGATGCGCAGCCGCCCCTGATCCTCGCGGAGTCCGAGGCGACCGGCGGACGCGCCGGTGGCGGAGCGCAGGACTTGGAGGGTGGAGAGGCCGGCGGCCTCCATGATCTCAAGCTCGGTGAAGAAGCCGTAGCCGTGGGGCACGCCGTGGGAGCCGGCGTCGCTGCCGGCGATGATGCGCACGCCGAGTTCGCCGGCCTCGCGGAGGCGGGCGGCGTGGTCATCGAGGATCCGGCGGAGATTGCTCCGGACGAGCTCGCTCCAGCCGAGCGCGGTGCCGTGTTCCCACTGGAAGTGAACCGGGGCGAAGGTGGGTATCCAGGCAATGTCGAGATCACGCAGCCGCGCCAGCTGGTCGCGGTCGATGAAGAAGCCGTGTTCGATCGTGTCGACGCGGGCGGCGATGCAGTTCTGCACGCCGTCGTTGCCGGAGCAGTGGATCATGGTCTCGCGCCCGAGGGAGTGGGCCGCCGTGACGGCGCGCGTGAGCTCCTCGACGGAGATCTGCGGCTTGGTCGTGACCGCACCCTTCTCGAAGTTGATGATGCCGGTGGCGAGGAGCTTGATCCGGTGCGCCCCGGCGGCGACGCGGGCGGCGATGGCCTGCTCGATCGTGCCGAAGCTCTCGATCGTCTCGCCCATGAATGAGCCGTAGCGGCTCTGGTGGTGCAGCGCGGCTCCGGGGCTATCGAGATAGGGCATTTCCCCGCGCGAGCTGGAGAGGTCGCGACGCTGGAGCGCGAGGCCGACGCCATTGCGGTCGCCGGCGTCGCGGACCGCGAGAACGCCAAGCCGCAACAACCGCGGCAGCCGGGCCTCGGCCCGCGCGAGCAACTCGGTGTCGTGCAGCCCGAGGTACGTCGCGCGCCGCGCCGGGTCCAACTCGCCGCCTTCGAGGAAGAGATGCGCGTGCGCATCGATCAGTCCGGGCAGCGCGGTGTGATGCGGAAGGTGTAGGTCGGGCTCCGTCCGGTCGGCGCCGACCACGTAGGACGGCGGCGGCCCGCCGACGTGCAGAATCCGCTTCGCATCGTAGACGAGGTGCGCGTCCGTCAGGACCTCGTGGCCGTCGAAGACGGTGCCGAGGCGCAGCCAGCAGGGTGCGCCGCGTTTCGGGAGCGGCAGACGGAGCGGGGTGCGGGAGACGGATGGGTTCATGAAGCGGCTTCCTGGCGTTCGAGGTACGCGTTGCAGATGTCCATGACTTTCTCGGCCTGGCGGAACCCGGCCTCTTCAGTCGTTTCACCGGGGCCGGCGCGACCGGCCTCGAGCGCCGCGGCGAGCTCCGCGACCAGCGGATCGTGGTCCGGCAGCGGCGTGGCGTTGTGTTCCACGTTGGCGAGCGCGTGGTCGAGTCCCACGCGCTGCGCAAGAGTGAGGTAGGCGCGTTCGAGCTCGTCCTTGATGCCCTTGGGCGTGCCCCAGGCGAAGTTGGAGAGACCGACCGAGAAGTGCAGCCCGCGCAGCTGCGGGTCCTCGGAACAGCGGCGCATCGTGTCCAGGCCGATGTTGATCAGCCCGTACGTGTCGGCGCCGACCGGTGCGAGGCCGGGATCGACGATGATGTCGTCGAGCGTGCGATTGGCCTCGGACACGAGACGGTCGACGAAGCGGACGATGGTCTCGTGGCTGTCGCGCGCGTCGAGGCTCTGGCCGCTGCCGCCGCCGGGGAGGAACTTCTCCGAGGCCATGACGATGCAGCGCAGGTCGTGATCGCGGATGAGCGCGATCATGCCGTCGAGCTCGGGGCGCGAGGCCGCGAGCGAGTTGAGGATGGGCTTGCCGCGGCAGCGCGACCGATCGTACGCGGCGATGGCGGCGCGGTGGTAGCCGAGGCTCGGGTTGTCGAAACTCAGCGGCACGTCGGTCACGGCCTGCAGGGCCGGGATCACAGTGGGCAGGAACGCGATCATCTCCTCCTGGCGCACGGGCACGCGCTGCGTCCCGTCGAGGTTGAGATTGATCGCGGCGGCGCCGGCGGCGGCCTGGAGCGAGGCGAGGGTCTGGTAGCCGGTGACGTCGCGGGCCTCCCAGGCGCGGCGCGCGCGGGCGTAGGCATTGTTGATCAGCTCACCGATGATGTGCAGGCTCATGAGGAAAGAGGAGGGGCGGCCGACGCCGCGGGCGCAGGCGGCGGGGGGGCGGTGAGGCGAGGGGCGAGATGATCGCGGCGCTGCCAGGTGTTGGCCCAGCTGGACGTGCCGCGGAGGGTCTGGTCCTGGATCACGGGCGCGTGCGCGAGCAGCTTGTCGGCGCGGCCCTCGGCCTTCAGCCGGTCGTACGCGCGGGACCAGATGCAGGGAAAGTCGCCGACCTCGCACTGCCCGTCGCGGGTGCCGCCGCACGGACCGTTGCGCTGGTTCTTCGCGCAGGCGGACTCGGGACACAGGAAGGCGATGTCGGGCAGCGAGCAGTCGCCGCAGTCCCGGCAGTCGAAGAGCGCGGACTTGCCCACGTGTTCCAGCGCGCGCATCCAGCGGGGACCCTGCGCGGGATCCTTGGCGCGGGACGTCAGACGCTCGCCGAGCGTCCACAGTCCGCGGTCCGGCGTGAACAAGGCGGCGTGGGTGAACTTGGAGAACCGGTACACCCAGCGGTCCCCGAGGGACGCGCGTCCGCTCGCGGCGGTGGTGGCGGGAGTCGGCCGCGTCGGATCCGCGAGTCCGGTGGCCGGATCCTCGGCGTAGCAGAAGAACTCACCCGGACGGGAGAAGCGCTGCTCGCGGGCAAACCTGCGCCAGTCCTCGGGCCCATGGCGTTCGGCGAGATCGAGGACGGTCCGGACATCCTCCACCGCGTGGACACCGCCGAGGTACACGCCGCGGTAACCGAGGCCGCGGTAGATCGACACCTGGCGGGCGGCGAATTCGAGAAAGAACGCGCGGCCCCGGTCGGGGGTCGTCTCGTGTCGCGCGCAGAGATCCGCGAGCTCGTCGGACACCACGACGCCCGGAATCTGTTGCGAGCGGAACAGGCGCGCGACCGTCGGGTTGAGCACGTAGACGTTGCCGATCAGCGGCACCGGCGTCGACAGGTGGGCGCGGGACCAGGCGATGAGCTCGGAGATCTTGCGCGAATCGTAGCCCACCTGATTGATGACCCAGCGGGCGCCGGCGGCGACCTTGACGGCGAGCTTCTGCAGTTGCGGCACGACCTCGTTTTCGTGGCGCTTGAAGTTCGTGACCACGCACCCGCTGAAGAAGTGCGTGGGCGTGAGCCGGCGCGTCGGCGCCGCGGTGTCGGTCGCGCCGGGTCGTGGGGCCGGCAGGCCGGCGTTCATCCGCTCGAGCAGCGTGAGCAGACCGACGGAGTCGAGATCGAAGACCGGCTTCGCGCCGCCGGCCACGCCGGGGGCCGGGGCGTCGCCCGTGAGGGCGAGCACATCGTGGAAACCCTCGCTCGCCAGCTGCCACGCGGTCGACTCCAGCCCGTTGCGGTTGAAATCCTTGCAGGACAAGTGGACCACGACCGTGCCGCCCGCCTCGCGGATCGGTCGCCCCAGCGCCGCCGGAGCGAGCATCGGATGCCCCCCGGCATTGTCGGTCACGGAGACCCAGTCGACCCGCGGTTCCCGCGCGAGGTCGCGGGCGAAGCGCACCGCCCGCTGCGCCCGCGCCTCCTCCATCGTGCCCCGCGTGGAGACCAACTCCACGCCCACGAGGAAGCGGTCGGAACCTTCAAGCTTGTCGCGCAGGGAGGACATCTCGGAAGGGATTCGGGGTCAGGATTTGGGAGGCGTCTTTGCCGCCGCGGGTGCAGTCGACGGCGAGAAAGGGGATCACTGGGCCGCCATGAACCGCTGGAACATTTCCACGCTGCTCGGGGCGTCGGGACCGTAGCCGTCCGCGCCGATCTCGTCGGCAAACATGCGGTTCACGGGGGCGCCGCCGATGACGAGCTTCACGTGGGCGAGGTCGGGTTCGTTTTGGAAGGCGTCGATCACCACCTTCATGTAGGGCATGGTGGTGGTGAGCAGGGCGCTCATGCCGACGATGTGGGCCTGGTGCGTGCGGGCGGCGGCGATGAAGGACTCGGTGGGTTGGTCGACGCCGATGTCGACGACCTTGAAGCCGGCGCCCTCGGCCATCATGCAGACGAGATTCTTGCCGATGTCGTGGAGGTCGCCCTTCACCGTGCCCATGATGAGCGTCCCGCGGGGCGGGTGGTTGGCGGCGTCGGCGACGAGGAGCGGCTTGAGGATGGCCATGCCAGCCTTCATGGCTCGGGCGGCGACGAGCACCTCGGGGACGTAGAGGACGGAGTACTTGAAGTCCTCGCCCACGACGGCCATGCCGGCGATGAGACCGTCGTTGAGCACCTCATCGACGGGCCGGCCCTCGGCGAGGGCTTCGCGGACGAGGCGTTCGACCTCCTTGGCGTTCCCCTCGTAGAGGAACTGGTTCAGCTGGGCGTAGTCCGGCATGGGGAAGACGAAGGTCGGGAAGTGGGGGCGGTGGGAGGGCGTGGCCGGAAGCCGGTTCAGGCTGGGGCGCAGTCGAGGCAGGCCTGCTTCACCGCGAGGATATGGGCGGTGGGCGTGCCGAACGGGATGACGGCGGTGCCCATGATGAAGCCGGGGAGGGAGCGGCCGCGGGCGAGCTCGCGCCGGGCGGTGGCATAGATCTCGTCGGGCGTGGCGGTTTCGAGGAGCCGCGGGGAAAGATTGCGGCGGAAGCTGCGCTGGTGCTGGGCGCAGAGCGCGGCCCACTCATCGAAGTCGGCGGTGAAATCGCAGAGCAGGTTGTTCGCGCCGGTGCGGAGGAGCAGCTCGGCGATCGGCGTTGTGTTGCCGCCGATGACGAGGGGCAGGTCGCGCACGCCCTGGCCGGCGGCCCATTGCACCAGTTCCTCGGTGACGGGCAGCACGAACTCCTCGTACATCGGAGGGGAGAGCAGTTCCGGAGAGGCTTGGGAATCGAAGACGATGAGTTCGGCGCCGGCGTCGAGGTAGCCGCGGGCGAACGCCTTGATGATGCGACTCGCGTAGGCGAGGACCTCGCGTACCCAGTCGGGGCGGTCGAGGCAGGCGAGGAAGAGCGCCTCGGCGCCGACGAGCGAGATCGCGAGGGAGAACGGCCCGGAGATGGCGCCGCGGAGCCAGAAGTCATCGCCCACCTCGCGGCGCACGGCGCGGGCCGCGGCGAGGTTGACCGGCATGCGCCCGTCGCGGAGCGGGGTGGGGACGGGCGCGTGCGTGAGGGCGTCGCCGACGGGGATGAGGGGATCGCAGGGCTTGATGCCC